>JADGED010000014.1:0-6817 GCA_016744555.1 Desulfuromonadaceae bacterium | reverse complement strand
GCACATTTTGGTGAAAATAGGGAACTGGCTAATACCTTGAATGATGGGCAAAAGCCTCAGGCGTTGTTGATTGGCTGCTGTGATTCGCGGGTAGACCCAGCTGTGTTGTTCGATTGTGACCTTGGTGATCTATTTATTTTGCGAAATATTGCCAACTTAGTTCCCCCTTATCATAAGAGTGATGATTATCATGGAGTTAGTTCTTCCATAGAGTACGCTGTGTGTCACTTGGAAGTTACTGATATCATCGTCTTGGGCCACTCCAATTGTGGTGGAATCGGGGCATTGATGGACTCAGGCAAAGGTAAAGATGAAGGTGAGTTTATCGGTAAATGGGTTAGTATTGCTAATGATGCTCGCGATAAAGTTTTGCAAGAGATGCAAGGTGAAGAATCTGAGGCGCAAGCTCGAGCTTGTGAAAAAGAGGCAATCTTAGTTTCGTTGAAAAACCTAATGACTTTCCCGTGGGTAAAAGAGCGTGTGGCTAATGGTCAATTAAGTGTCCATGGTTGGTATTACAATATGGGTAGCGGGCAATTGAAGCACTACAATCAGTTAACCGGAGAGTTTGACGTGTTAGTTAAACGCTATTCTCCGGATAGTAAAACTACAGAGGCACCTCAATAGATATCATTTCGTAACAGCAGTTAAAGGAGCGCAGTATGCCTATTGCACCTCCGCAGGAAAGTTTTCTTGATCAAGCTCCGATTGATCTAATGGAACTTTACGGCCGTATGCGTACTTTAACTGATCAAGCTGGATTTGAGTCAACGTTACCTGCAATTTGGCAATGTTCTGATGAAAGCCAGTCGATCAAAAAAGCCCTCCTTGGTTACGTTTATAATTGTCCCACCTTCAATTTAGGGCGCATTGGTGCCCTTCTAGATCCTAGTAGATTAGTGACCGCAGCTCATCATGGGAAGGATGTCGTTGTCCTTGGGGGGAGCCATATCGGGGCAAAAGAAGCCGATGGTATTGGCTATATCGAAAGGGTGAATGGGGCGCTAGCTCCTTGCTGTGGCATGTTGGCAAGAGTTATGGATGAATACTTGCGAGTGTACCGGCGTGCTACTCAATTGATTAAAATATTTCGTGGTGCTGAGGGCTTTAATGTTGAGATCCCATATAAGTATCTATTCGAAAAACCGGTAAGTGACACGGTTAAGATCGTAATTAATTTAGACGGATTGATCGATGGTAGTTCCATTGGGGAAGGAACTCTGGGGAAAATATATCGAGTAAACCCAGGACTGATTGAAAAATATCCAGAATTTATCGAAACATTACTAGAGATTCCACAGCCAATTGGAGTCCTGTTGACTCCAGAGTTGTTTTCCTTTCGGAAAATTTTGGACCACGAAAGTCATGAACCAAAAACTATGCTTGAAGTTTCGGTGTTCGATTTTTTGCCTGAAGTAGTCGCTTCCGATTTCCCCCATAAACGTCTATGCAATATTAATACTTGGCGACAATTTCATCAGATAGCTTCGTTTGTGACGGATAACTTTGATGGAGTGGATGTTAATATTTTTGTGTTGGCTGGATTGACAATTGATCATACCATTCGCCACAATTCATTTATTCCCCAGTTTGGGTTCTGGATGGAGCGGGGACGAGCGTTAGAAGCTAGGTATTTTGGTCCTGAAGAGATAAATAATTTATTGGCTGAGCAGCAAGCTTATACGCCACCAGTTACTTTTTTGGAATATGCTGGATTGTGATTATTTTCGCTAAAAGACGTTTTGGTACTAGTTTGCTGGTAGCTCCACAATTTGCTTGCCTTCAATTTGCAGCAAGTAGAGCTGCTTTATTGCTTCTCCATACAAGTCAAAGCCGGTAGTGCCGGTAATCCCTTGATAGTTATTCGTAGCAGCCAGCTTTTTTCGTAGATCATCACGATTTCCGACTTCAGCATCATCAATTATATTGAGAAGTAGTGTCGCAATTTCAAAAGCTTGTGCGCCTAAAATGGTGGGCTCTTGCTGGTAAGTTTGGCGATAAAGCTCCATAAAACGCTGGACTTCTGGACTGTTGCTTTCGGGGTAAAATGCATCAACAAAAACAGCATCGCCAAGGAAGCGCCCAGCCCGGGTAGCGAGCTCAGGTGAGTTCCAACCGTTAATTCCAAGCAACGTTACATCCTTAAGTCCATAAAATACCATTTGAGGACCAATTTGGCCGACCTGATCGGCATAGTCGGGAATAAATAGGGCATGAAATGGTGGTAGTGGATATTCTAATTCTGGAACTTTGCGTTTAACTGTTTCTATAATAGTGGTTTCATCTTCAATTCCACTTTCATCAATTGCTTCCACTACCGTTTCTGGAATTTCCACCTCGTAATCTTCCCAGAGTAGTTTTCTAATTTGTTGCCTGAAGTCGGTACTATCGTCCGGATAGGTTATAATATCGATAACTTCACCGCCAGCTAGGAGTAGCTCGCTGATAAATAATTCTGTCATTTTCTTCCCCAAATTATTTTCTGGGCGAAGGATTGAAAATGAGATGTGGTTGCTTGCCATAGCATGGCTAACCAGGGTTTTGATCTGTTGTTCTGCAGTCAATGTGTCGCGAAAGACAAAATTGCCAATTTGGGGAATTCCTGCTGTTTGCGCCATAGTCAATATGGGGACCATCTCTAGTTGTGCTTGCCTAGCCGCAACAGCAGCATTGGTGCCAAGTAGAGGACCAATAATCGCCATAACTTTATCTTCGTGGCTTAAGCGGTTGACTATCTGTGCTGGAGTTGCCTCTGCATCAGCAGTATCTTGGTAAATAAATCGCGCTGGCAGGCGACTTTTGTTATGTTCCTGTAGGGCCAATTCAAGCCCATTCTTGACCGCTTCGCCATAAGATGCATAAGCACCACTTAGCGGTAGCATGATGCCAATACTGTCGCGACTAAGCCAATGTTCAGCGGTCGTCCTTTGCAATAATTGTTCAGCTTCGTGCCAGTATGGAAATGTGGTGCTGGAGGAAAATAGCAATTGTAAATGTTGTTTGGCTAGATCCGTCTGTTGTTGTACCAATGCCAGCCGAGCTAGTTGCAAGCGCGCATCTTGACCAATCGCCGTCTGTTGCCACATAAATGCAGCTTCGGCTAAATCGTTTTCATTGAGGCGATTTTGTAGCAATTGGTGGGCTTGCGCTAAAATCGCAGCAGGGTTATCACTCCAACTGAGCTGCTGTTGCAGATAGTAAAGTGCCAAAAGCAGCTGTTTGGTTTCGGTAGCGGCAGTGGTTAATGCTTTATATAGTGCAGCTTTGTCGTTGCGGTTAAATGGTTGGTTAAGCAGTGGTTGCAAGAGTTGTAAGCCAGCAACATACTCACCTACCTGCACCTGACTAGTCCCTAATAGCAGGTCTACTTCATTGGTTCGAAACAGTACGGGGATGCGCTGCAAGTAAAGTAGTGCCTCAGCATGTTTATTTTGTTGTGAAAAAATGCGGCCGATTAATGTATAGGCACTAGAGGTTTCTTTGGAGGTTGGATTTGCACGGACAAAGTCACGTAATACCGCCAAAGATTGATTGGTTTTACCGTTATAAAACAGCTCATATCCCTGTTCTATCTCTGGTGAGTCTGCTGCGGACACATTAACTGTAGAAAAGCATAACAGCAATAGTGCAGTGGTGACTCCAGATAAAATTAGGAAATAAATCCGCTTCATGCGTGCTCCATAAGTTTCTAACATTGATATACTAAAGTTCATGGATGAACAAAAGCCATGCCAGTTAATACAAACTTATACTCTGAAAAGTTGCAAAAAATCAATCAAACAGCTCTTTGACTTTATCGAAAAAGCCTTTTCCTTGTGGATGAATATCTTCGCCGCTCTCTTTAGCAAATTCTTCTAGTAGCTCGCGCTGGCGGGTATTCATTTTTGTAGGTACTTCTACTTTTAGAACCACTAATTGATCGCCACGTCGATGATGTCCTTGAAGGGCGACAATCCCTTTGCCTGAAAGTTTAAAGACTTTCCCCGTCTGGGTTCCAGCCGGTACTTTTAGGTTAAGTCTTCCTTCTAAGGTAGGGACTTCTAGGTCACAACCGAGGGCAGCTTGGACAAAGGAGATCGGAATTTCGCAAATTACATCTTGACCTTCGCGGCTGAAAATTGAGTGTTCTTCAACGCTGATAACAACATAAAGATCCCCTGGAGAGCCACCTTGTGAGCCTGCATCACCTTCGTTGCTTAGTTTTAAGCGGATGCCATCTTCAACCCCAGCAGGAACTTTAAGGGCGACGGTACGCTTGCTTTTAACTTGTCCGCTGCCATGACAATCGGGGCACGGATCAGCAATAATTGAACCTTTTCCACGACAGTCAGGACATGGTCTTGTCATGGTAAAGAAGCCTTGTTGATAGCGGACTTGGCCGACACCACCACAGGTGGAGCAAGTTTGTGCTTCGGTCCCAGGGCGAGCCCCAGAGCCACTACAGGTTTCACATGCTTGCTTGCGTGGCAATTGTAGATTTTTTTCGGTACCGAATGCTGCTTCTTCAAAGGTGATGGTCAAGTTGTAGCGAAGATCATCACCACGTTGTCCTCGGCTGCCACCACGGCGTGAGCCACCACCGAATATATCCCCAAATATATCGCCAAATATGTCTTCAAAAGGGGCCCCACCACCACCGAACCCACCGCTAGAAAATCCACCCGCACCATTGACACCGGCATGACCAAATTGATCATAATTGGCACGCTTTTGGGCGTCAGAAAGGACAGCATATGCTTCTGAAAGCTCTTTGAACTTACTTTCGGCCTGTTTGTCGCCCGGATTTTTGTCTGGGTGAAACTGAATTGCTAGGCGGCGATAGGCTTTTTTTATTTCCGTAGCACTGGCGTTACGGTTGACATCAAGAATGTCGTAATAGTCTTGCTTGGCCAAAATATTTATCCTGATCTAGTCCGTTTTGATCGTATTTACGGGTTTTGCAGCCGCAATATTAGAACCTACAATCTCAAGAGACGTTTGTGGTTTTCCGCTACCGTTTATCAATAGTTGGAGATAAAAAGCAGTTGTCAGCGCAATCTAAGTACTGACAACTGCTTTGGTTCGTTTTACTTATTTTTTTTCGTCAACATCCTCAAATTCTGCGTCGACAACATCTCCATCTTTGTCTTCTGCAGGAGCAGCGCCGTCAGCATCTGCAGGAGCATCGCCTTCATCCTGTGCTTGGGCATACATCATTTCTGCTAGTTTGTGAGATGCTTGAGCAAGGGCTTCACTCTTTTGCTTGATTGCTTCTGGATCTTCACCAGCAGTTGCAGTTTTTAACTCTTCAAGCGCTTCTTCGATTTGTTTCTTGGTTGCGCTGTCAAGTTTCTCACCATGTTCGGTAAGAGATTTTTCTGTGGTGTAAGCAAGGCCGTCGGCCTGATTACGAGCTTCGATAAGTTCACGTTTGTTCTTATCTTCACTGGCGTGAGTTTCGGCATCTTGAACCATCTTATTGATCTCTTCTTCAGAGAGACCACTTGAAGCAGTGATCTGGATCGATTGCTCTTTGCCGGTGCCGAGATCTTTAGCTGATACGTGGAGGATACCGTTAGCATCGATGTCAAAAGTAACTTCGATCTGTGGAACTCCTCGTGGTGCAGGTGGAAGGCCAACTAGTTCAAAATTACCGATCGTCTTGTTGTCGGTAGACATCTCGCGCTCACCTTGAAGGACGTGAACCGAAACCGCTGGCTGATTGTCAGCAGCTGTAGAAAATACTTGGCTCTTCTTGCATGGTACAGTGGTGTTTTTCTCAATCAGTTTAGTCATGATGCCGCCTAGGGTTTCGATCCCTAGAGACAGTGGAGATACATCGAGGAGCAATACGTCTTTAACGTCGCCAGTCAAAACACCACCCTGAATCGCAGCACCAATGGCTACAACTTCGTCAGGGTTTACCCCTTTGCTTGGTGCTTTACCAAAGATTTCTTTAACTCGCTCTTGCACTGCTGGCATCCGAGTCATACCACCAACTAGAACAACTTCGGTGATTTCGTCGGCAGAAAGACCGGCATCTTTTAGTGCGGTCTGGCATGGAGCAGTCAGGCGGGTGATTAACTCACTACAGATGCTTTCCAGCTTGGAGCGTGAAAGCTTAATGTTCAGGTGCTTTGGACCCGATTGGTCAGCAGTGATAAATGGTAAATTGATGTCGGTTTCCATTGAAGTGGAAAGCTCACACTTGGCTTTTTCAGCAGCCTCTTTTAGCCGCTGGAGAGCCATTTTGTCACCACGTAGATCGATACCCTGATCTTTTTTGAATTCGTCTGCAACATAGTCGATGATTTTCTGGTCAAAGTCTTCACCACCGAGGAAAGTATCGCCATTGGTAGATTTAACTTCAAAAACGCCATCACCAAGATCAAGGATAGATACGTCAAAAGTACCGCCACCAAGGTCAAATACAGCGATGGTCATTTCATTCTTTTTGTCGAGACCGTAGGCTAGTGACGCAGCAGTTGGCTCGTTAATGATCCGTAGAACGTTAAGTCCAGAAATTTTACCAGCATCTTTAGTTGCTTGACGCTGGGAATCGTTAAAGTAAGCAGGAACGGTAATAACCGCATCGGTAACTTTTTCGCCGAGATAATCTTCTGCAGTTTGCTTCATTTTTTGCAGAACCATCGCAGAGATTTCTGGGGCGCTGTATTTTTTATCCCGAGCTTGAACCCAAGCATCGCCATTATCGGCTTCGATAATGTTGAATGGGCTGATTTTCATGTCTTTTTGTACAGCTTCAGCGGTAAATTTACGGCCAATTAAACGCTTGATCGCAAACAGGGTGTTCTCAGGATTAGTAACTGCCTGACGT
>JADGED010000149.1:4357-6193 GCA_016744555.1 Desulfuromonadaceae bacterium | reverse complement strand
ATTCCACCCTGCACACCCGAAACATTGATACCTGCGATTCGACCACCAATTACTAAGTTGTTCGCTGTAGCAGGAGAGATTGGCCCGGTATAAGTTGCATTACCTGCACCACCAGCAGCTGCCTGGATAAGCGCAGTAGCTGCTTGAAGCCCACCATCAACAGCGCCATAAGATTGATTATCAGCCCACAAGGATTCCTGAGCAGTCTTTGAAGATCTTAGATCAGACAAAGCAGCGGAGTTATAAGCACGTTGACGATAAGCACCAAACTGTGGAATAGCAATAGCTGCCAAAATACCGATGATCGCAACAACGATCAACAGCTCGATCAGGGTGAAACCTTTTTCGTTTGTTTTAGGGAACTTCAACATTTTGATCTCCTTTTCATTGAGAAGTAAATTAGCCAAAAAATTCGGCTGATTTGGATAAAATTTAATCGCTGCTTAGACAAACTACAATGAATGTGCCAACGCATACGAACTAGTGTTAAATTTAATACTAAATATCCATTCCTTAGTCAATGCAAATAATAAAAATTAAATTAACTATCAGCAACAACCAGCAATCTCAACACATACACAGCTACAAGTAACGTTTGAATTCAGTTTATAAAATTAAAGGATAGCAACCATTTTATATTTATGAAAGGAAGTATAGCAGACAAATTCATATTGTCTCATGGTTAGCTGTCAATTTTTGTCAAAACAAAGTGACAATTTTTGTCAGTACATTTTATCATCTAATGCCATCATAATAAGAATACTAGGCAAAACAAAACTGCCCTAAACAAACAGACGTCAATCAAACACTAATGCCTTTATCCCATATGGCGTTGTCTTTCAAAATACGGTACAAAGGGAATGATAGCTCGCACAACCACTCAAATAACTATTACGGTAACAATTGTGACCTCTAATACCTACAGCTTTGCTCTGTATAAATTTGACCCTTTAGCGCTCTACCTCCGCTTTTGTCCAAACGGCCCTGGTTTTTTGGAATCACTCAACCATTCACCCAAAACAGGGAGATACACAATCGTCCCCCTACGCTGGCAGGAACGCTACCAGTTAAAAAATGGCGAGCTATATTGCTATGATAGTTGCCGCATTACTAAATTAAGAGGCAAACCACTATCGGTACTCAAGCAGATATTAGCAACACGTTGCACTATCACTAACCCTGCGACACCATTTGCCGGTGGTTTTTTTGGCTATTTTGGGTATGACCTAGCAAAACAAGTAGAAGAACTGCCACAACTAGCTAGCCGTGATCTAAATGTACCGGACATGGAATTATACTGGGTAGACATTACCGCAACGTACGATCACCATACCGGACAGTTAATCGTAGCGACACTTGATCCTGCAGTTGATGTTAGTAGTTTTGAAGCTGAAATACGAGAATCACAACAACCATTAGTATCAGATTGCTTAAAAGTTATTACACAACCAACACCATTTATCTCTCAACCAAATTTTATAAAAATGGTTGAGCGTGCTAAACAATACATTGCTGCTGGTGACATTTATCAAGTTAACCTTTCGTCACGTTTCGATGCACAGATTCTGGGAAAGTCGACCGAACTATATCGTCGCTTACGCCAAATCAACCCAGCACCATTTAGCTGTTTCCTAAGATTTCCTAATCTGGAAATCATTTCCAGCTCGCCAGAACGCTTAGTATCACTCCACAATGGCAAAGCCGAAACCAGACCTATTGCCGGCACCAGACCGCGTGGTTATAATCATCCAGAAGACAACTTATTAGGCAACGAACTCCTCGGCCATCCAAAAGAGCAGGCAGAGCACATTATGCTAGTAGATTTGGAACGTAACG
>JADGED010000149.1:3037-4347 GCA_016744555.1 Desulfuromonadaceae bacterium | reverse complement strand
GCAGGCAGCGTTAAGGTTGATGAGCTGATGGTCTTGGAACGGTATTCCCATGTTACCCATATTGTTTCAAATGTCAGCGGTAAGCTTGACCATAAACTTGACGCCTTTGATCTACTAGAAGCAACCTTCCCAGGCGGCACCATTACTGGAGTACCAAAAAAACGTTGCATGGAAATAATAGATGAGCTTGAACCTGTTGGCCGTGGCAGTTACACTGGCAGTGCTGGCTACATAAGTGCTTGTGGAAATATGGATCTAAACATTCTAATTCGTGGATTCCAGCGGATTGGCGACCAAATTTCTTACCAGACTGGTGCGGGGATTGTAGCTGATTCTATTCCGGAAAAAGAGTGGCAAGAGTGCTTACACAAAGGTGAAGCGATGCGTATTCTCTTAAAAAATGCAACAGGTTGATCCCATGCTCGTATGTTTTAACGGAAACTTTATTGCCCATGAAAATGCCTCTATCTCTATTAATGATGGAGCATTCCTTTACGGTGACACTCTTTTTGAAACATTTAAAGCTCGGCAACAAAAGATCCTACTCTCTTGGCAACACCTAGACAGATTGGAACAGTCGGCAAAACTACTTAATTTACCCTGCGACCGTATTAAAATTGAATCTGCCATGCATCACCTGTCGAGAGCCATTAAGCACCCATCTTCACGCATCCGCCTAACCCTAAGCCGAGGGAATTTTACCGGGCTAGACTGGCCGGCAAACAATAAAGGGAATTTTCTCCTGACTGCAGTTGAGTATAACGAACCCACAGATGCCGAACGCCAAGCCGGTGTCGCTTGCATAATCGCCCCCAACCAACGCATTAACCCCTTAAGCCACCTCCAGCAAATGAAGCGGGGTAACTATGCCGACTGCCTCTATGCGGCAAACTACGCCCATCAAGCCGGTGCCAGAGAAGCGCTGTTTATGGATCAACAAAATAATATTCAAGAGGGAGCAACCAGCAATATCTTTGCATTAATTGAAGACAGACTAATAACCCCACCTATCGACAACTTGATTTTAGCTGGAGTCATGCGCCAACAAATCATTGACACAGCAGCAGAATTAGGGGTTTTAGTGGTGGAACAAAAATTGTCACTTGATGAATTGATAGCTGCAGATGAGATATTCTTGACGAACTCTCTTATCGATATACTTCCAGTAGCCAGTATCAACAATCAAACAATAAATAGAGGTGATTGCTGGAAATCAATATTAAAAACACTTAAATTGCGGATAGAGACTTGACAATCTGCGCCAGATTCATATAATCGTCCATCTCATGCCGAAGTGGTGGAATTGGTAG
>JADGED010000149.1:0-3027 GCA_016744555.1 Desulfuromonadaceae bacterium | reverse complement strand
GGGCTTTTTCTTTATCTTCAAAAACTAAATCTCTACGCCACATCACAATTATCCCATCAAAGGAGGAACAAACGATGATTATGACTAATGTAAATACCGTCCCCGGTAAAAAGATCGTTGAACATTTTGGTATTGTCCAAGGAAGCACCGTGAGAGCCAAACATGTTGGGCGAGATTTTATGGCAGGTCTAAAGAACTTAGTTGGCGGCGAACTAAAAGGCTATACCGAACTATTGCAAGACTCGCGGCAAGAAGCTATGAAACGGATGGAGGATCAAGCTCGACAAATGGGTGCCAATGCGGTGGTAAATATTCGCTTTGCCACTTCGTCCGTTGCTCAAGGGGCAGCCGAGCTATTTGCCTACGGAACCGCAGTTCGAGTAGAATAGGGGGACGACATGGAAATCCTACTAGAAAACCTCAACCTAGTTATTTTTCTCCTACTATTTATTATCGGCTACACCTTTGGTAGTTTGGCAGAAAAGCGCCACTACCGCTCCATTATTCAACGGGAAGCGGAGCTGCTAAAACTTGCCGTGGTAACCGCAGAAGGAAGTTTTCCTGCCGGACAAGTTAAAGAATCGGCATTGGTTTCTGGCAGTGCAGTTATCTCTATTGATTACTTCAAACGCATCCTCGCTACATTGCGCAACATTTTTGGTGGACGGGTTAAGTCATACGAATCTTTGGTTGATCGCGCCCGCCGTGAAGCGATCCTGCGGATGAAGGAACAAGCCCATAAACAGGGGGCAAAAATGGTTATCAACATGCGCCTGGAAACTGCAACCATTGGCAGAAATGCTAACCAGAAAAAGCAAATTGGTAGCATTGAAGCCATCGCCTACGGCACCGCAATAGTAATGAATAAATAATGAAGTTCACTCCCAAGCAACTACAAAAGAACGTCAATGTTTCAACCACCCACCCACTAGTAGAACTACTATGGATGGTGGGTGGTTTGACGTTTATCATTGGCTTAGTATTTATCCTGCTGGGGATAACTACAGATTGGGCAATAGCAAAAACACCGGTAAGAATTGAAACCTGGATTGGCAAACTAGCGCTAAAGGAATTTACCACTAACAACAACCCTCCCCTCCAACAACGTCTCCAAGAGTTACTTGAACATTTGCCCGCAGACTCTCCTTTACACCAATACCAATTTCAAGTTTATCTAGCTGCGAGCGAAGAGGTTAATGCCATCGCCTTGCCGGGTGGTAACATTGTGGTTTTTTCTGGACTGCTGCAGGAAGTGGAGTCGGAAAACGAACTGGCAATGGTCTTAGCGCATGAGTTAGGGCACTTTGCCCACCGCGACCACCTACGTGGACTGGGGCGAGGTCTTGGAATTACCGTGGCTACTGCCATGTTGTTCGGTGAAAGTAGTTCTACCAGCGGACTAGTTTCCAGCGCCCTACTATCATTCAACAATAGATACTCACAACGGCAAGAAGCTGCTGCCGATAGGTTTGGTCTAGATCTTTTGACCAAGCGCTATGGTCATGCCGGTGGCGCGACAGACTTCTTCGCCCGCCATAACGCAGATGCAGGAGCTAAAACTGCCTATATCCTTGCATCACACCCACATCCACAAGCACGGATTACTGCACTTGAGCAGCAGATTACCGCTAAGCAATATAAAAATGAAACAACCGAAGCGTTACGGGACGATGTAAAGTTAGAAGATAAAGAGTAAAACTGCCCCCCTCATCCGCCCTGTCAGGCACCTTCTCCCTCATGGAGAAGGAAATAGGACTACAATAAAAATCTACATCATGCCCACAATGCTGCCATAATTTTTTGATTCAATTGGCGATTTTCACCTTGGTAGGGATAACAGTGAATATGAATTGCCGGGTTAAAGTTCATTTCAATAATCGCATAGTTATCTACACTAGCTGGCGCAGTAATATCTGGAATCATCATGTCCAAGCCGGTCACGTTAACCTCTAAAGCTCTGGCTGCTTGCACCGCAATCTCTTTGTAACTGACATGCATCTGGTCGGTAAAATCGATACTATCCCCACCGGTACTAATATTTGAGTTCTCACGCAGGAACACAACGTCACCTGCTGGCGGAATATAATCAAAATTCAATTGCTGCGAAGCTAGAAACGTTGCTTCTGCTTCGCCCAAGGCGATCTTCTCCAGCGGCGTTCGGTAACCGTTCCCCCGCAATGGATCCTCATTTTTTCGTTCGACCAATGCGGTAATCGTATGCACCCCATCGCCAGTAACGTTTGCTGGCACACGCAACAAAACCCCCTCGACCTGACCATTTAATACAAAAAAACGAAATTCTCTACCCGGCTCAAACTGTTCAATCAAAATACTGTCATCATAACTAAAAGCTATATCTACCGCTTTGTTATACAGAGCAAAGTTTTCATTTTCCTTTAAAATAGTAATTCCCAACCCAAAATTGGTCGATTTAGGCTTTACGACAATCGCCATCCCCTTGAATTGGTTAAAATCGTTAAGAGCAGTTTCTATTAAAGTAAAGTGACCTCCCGCAGGGACTCGTAACCCGTGCCGCTCCAAAACCTTTTTAGTTACCACCTTATTTTCCATCATCAAGATACTGCTGTAGTTGTCCAAAGAGGTACGAGTTGCTTGCATAACATATTCATCACGCCCTTCTTTGGTTAAACGTACAAAATTTTCTTTACGATCCAAAATTTCAAACTCTACCCCCTGAAGTAGCGCCTCCTTCAACAATAACTGTGTAGATAGCTCCATATCTTCAAAACCATGAAAGCGATAACCTTGTTCACAACTTATTTTTTTTGCATTTAACGACTTAGCTAGGTTGAATTCAATATACCCCTGCTCCTCGGCACATTTCAGTAATCGTCGAGCCGGATGTTGTTCTGGTGTTTCAACCAACTTGCGAGCTCTAGCAATTGCTTGCCGATAAAAATGGTGCTCAGTAGATGCAAGCGGCAATAAACCCTGATCCATTTCAGCAAGTATTTTCAACGCCCAATTCTGAGACGATATTGGTTCACCATCGAAATCGGTCAAGAT
>JADGED010000148.1 GCA_016744555.1 Desulfuromonadaceae bacterium | reverse complement strand
ACCATATTTTTATCATTCTCTTGCTTATGGTAAAAAACATAAGCATATGGAGCCATTTTTGGTCGAATTTGATCCGGCACAGACCGATCAAGCACAACCAGTAAGCCATCCAGGAGAAGAATTCTTCTATATTTTGGAGGGGCAGGTTGAGCTAAAGCATGGGAATGAAACCCATGTTCTGAATCCTGGTGATTCGGTTTATTGGGATTCCAATGAACCGCATATGTTAAAAGCGCTAGGGACTGAAATAGCCCATGGCATTGCAGTACTTTATCCCCGTAATTAAAATTATGTTATTTGTTTTTTATCGCTTTTACTGATTCGTTAACCGTAGTAACAGAGGAGGAAGAAATGGCGAAAATTGGTGTTGTTCTTGCTGGGTGTGGAGTTTACGACGGCAGCGAAATTCATGAAGCGGTTATTTCCTTATTGGCTTTTGATCGCGCTGGTGCGGAAGTCATAATGATGGCACCAGATGTTGAGCAAGGGGTGGTTAATCACTTAACCGGTGAAGAGGTCAACGGGGCAAAGCGCAATGTTTTAGAAGAGTCCGCACGAATTGCACGGGGAAATGTCAGCGATATTGCGACGATAAAAGTAGCTGATTTAGATGCGTTGTTTATTCCCGGCGGGTTTGGGGCAGCCAAGAACCTTTGTGATTTTGCCTTTAAGGGGGTCGATTGTAATGTGCATTCAGAGGTCTCTAGAGTAGTGCAAGAAATTGTTGCGGCCAAAAAACCTTTAACTGCAGTGTGTATTTCTCCCGCATTGATTGCAAAAATTCTTGGTGATGGTAGTATTAATCCTCAGGTTACTATTGGTACCGACACAGATACTGCTGCTGCGGTTGAGGCGATGGGGGCCAGCCACGTTAACTGTCCAGTGTCTGACATTGTTGTTGATAAAAAAAATAAGATTATAACTTCTCCAGCTTATATGTTGGCAGGTAGCATTAGTGAGGCGGCAGAGGGGATAGAAAAAGCAGTTGCTGCAACGCTCGAAATGATTGGTTGAAATAGGAAAAATAAAATATAACTACTATTGTAATAATTCCTGTGGTCTGCTAGAGTGCAGCTCACTTAACTTATCACTTTATTGGAGGTCGAAATGCAAAAATATGTATGCGTACCATGTGGTTACATCTATGATCCAGCTGAAGGTGATCCAGATAGCGGCATTGCTGCAGGCACTAGCTTTGAAGATATTCCAGAGGATTGGGTCTGCCCAATTTGCGGCGTAGGCAAAGATGATTTTGAGCCTGCATAGAGCTTAAAAAATGTTTAAATTAAAGGCCCGTTTACATTCATGTAAACGGGCCTTTTTTTGTGTCAGCACGGGGGAGTCAATATTATCCCTTTGTTGATTGATAGCAAGTTTGTGAATCGGGTTGTCGTGTGAATATTTTACTCTTAGCGGTATTTTTAAAATTGAGCATATCTTCTATGCTCAGTTATTGACGCTAAAACTCTTTGTTCATGTGGTGGTGGATAATTTTCTAATTCGAATTTTTTCCGCCGGTAGCGCAAAGTATCAAGGGTTAACCCTAGGCATTTGGCGGCTTTAGTTTGATTTCCGTCGTAACGCGCCAGTGCCTGCTTAATGTATTCTTTTTCAACTTCTTCAATAATTAACCCATTTACGGGCAAGTCAACTGCCACTTTTTTAGCAACGGTACAATTTGTAACAGTTGCAGGACTATTGTTATTGCTTGCTCTGGTTTCTTGGCAAAAATGGTCAATTGACAACAACTTGCCTTGTTCCAGCATCATTGCGCGCTCAACGGCATTACGCAGTTCACGGACGTTCCCCGGCCAGTCGTAATCCATTAATGCGCTCACTGCTTCTTTTGCAATGCCATCCACGCTGCGACCATATTCATTATTAAGACGATCAATAAAGTATTCAACCATGCTAGGAATGCATCTTTTTCGATCTCGTAGCGGTTTTAAAACGATAGTCATCATATTTAGGCGATATAATAGATCTCTACGAAAAGTTTTATCTTTCACCATCTTTGCTAAATCTTGATTAGTTGCAGCAATGATTCTGATATTTGCCTCAATCTCTTTAGACCCACCAAGGCGGCGAAATTTTCGATTCTCAATAACTTTTAAAACTTTTGCTTGCATATTTAGGGGCATGTCGCCAATTTCATCAAGAAAAACGGTGCCACCTTCTGCCTGCTCAAATACCCCAATCTCTCTACTTCCGGCGTCAGTGTATGCCCCTTTTTCATGACCAAATAGCTCATTCTCCATTAAGTTTTCAGGGATAGAAGCGCAATTAACTTCAATCATTGGTGCAGAACATCTTGCACTAATATCGTGAATGCCATGTGCCACTAACTCTTTACCGGTACCGCTTTCACCGAGTAGCAATATTGTTTTACAATCTTGTTGAGCACAATTATTCATGGTTTTAAATAAGTCCACCATTGATGGGCAGTTACCAACAAGCTGATCAGGTAGATGTTTTTTTCTGAGCCGTGGTTTGCAATTGCTCACATTGGACTTAATTCTTTTTTTAGCAAATATTTTTTTAATTGATTGCTCAACTAACTCGTAAATGAATGGTTTGCCGATATAATCATCAACTCCAAGATTGAATGCCTTGAAAGCTAAGTCAGAATGGAAGTCTGAAGACATAAGGATAATTGGTAACCGATTGTCTATAATCTTTAATTGTGTAAATAGCTGTAATCCATCTATATCAGGAAGGTTAGCATCGAGAATAGCTAGGTCGGGGTTGAATGTCTCCAGTTTAAGAAATGCCTCGGCAGCAGTTTCCGCTATTTCTATCACGTCACCACTGGTGCTGAGCATTTTGGCGAGCGAATAACAAAACACGTTATCACTGTCAACAATCAAAATTTTATTTGTACTCACAGTCAAACTCCATCAAAAAATAACTTTCAAGTTTTCCAGCAAAGCAGCGTAAGTTTGCCGCTTTAGCCGAATGAACTTGTCCCTTATTTTGTTAAACGTAATAGGATGTGATTAGTTACAAGTTTTATTGTTAAATTTTTCTATTGTGATTCGTGGTTATTTGTTTTGGGTAGATAGAAATGCGTTTGTGGGGTGCTTAGACGGCAAGTTTACGCTACTTGCTTTCGTAGCTCAAAAAAAGAAGGCGGGGAAAGGAGGACCCCGCCTTCAAAGGTTTGATCGGATCATGTAGTGGAAAGTGCGACCTGCCACGCTCGCAATCTTTGTCTCACCACATTTATGTTCAATCCCTTTTTTTAGTAAATGTTTTAGAACAATAATTGAATTAAATGTGAAAAACAAATAGTTAATATCGATATAGGCGATGGGGCTGATCGTATTTCTGAATTCGAGGTTTTGTAATAGCTACGCAGTGATGATTTTACAGCAAAAGGTTGAAGGACGTAGCTAGTAAATGTAGTTATTATTTTAATGGAAAGTATTTGTCCTGAATTTTTTTATCGCCAAAAAATAGATGAAGCTGTAATCTCTTAAGTCATTGTTAGCGTCAGGATTAATTGAATTTAAGGCATGGTTAGCTAGGGGTTTTTTAGTGCAGAGTACAAAGTATATACGTAAACCAGATTGGCTCAAAGTAAAGCTTCCAGGTGGCGGAGACTTTACTCGAATTGATCGATACCATCGACTTAATGGCCTTAATTCGGTATGCCGAAGTGCCGCCTGTCCAAATCAGGGGGAGTGTTGGAGCAAGGGCACTGCAACTTTCATGATTCTGGGCAATGTTTGTAGTCGCCATTGCCGTTTTTGTAATGTTTCTAGTGGTGCGCTTTCCCCTGTTGATAAAGAAGAGCCGCTTAGAGTGGCAAAAGCTATCTATGAGCTTGAACTTAACCATGCGGTTATTACTACTGTAACCCGTGACGATCTTGCCGATGGTGGTGCGAGCCAGTTTGTTGCTTTGATCGGCGAAATTCGTAAATTAACCGCCGATTGTCGGATCGAGCTGTTAATCTCTGATTTGCAAGGTAACTGGAATGCTCTTGCCGGTATAGTGGCTGAGGAACCAGATATCATCGGTCATAACATAGAAACCGTCCCACGCCTGTATGAGCAGGTGAGGCCTGAAGCTGAATATCGGCGTAGTCTCGAGACATTGGCAGAAATCAAACGTCAAAACTCCAAAGTTATTACGAAATCTGGATTAATGTTAGGGCTTGGGGAGTCTACCGATGAAGTATTAAAAGTAATGGCAGATTTGCGTGATCATGGGTGTCAATTGTTGACCTTAGGACAGTATCTCTCTCCCAGTAAAGATCATTATCCGGTGCAGCGCTATGTTTCACCAGATGAGTTTTCTGTATTTGCAACAAAAGGTCTAGGTTTAGGGTTTGATCATGTAGAAGCGGGGCCACTAGTGCGGTCATCGTATCATGCTGAAGAGCAATATGTTGCTAGTAGGAGTTGTATTGATGGATAATTTCACTTTAGTTCGACCGGAACATTTGAACCACTATGGCTATTTGTTTGGCGGTATAATGTTGCAATGGGTTGACGAAAATGCATGGATGGCAGCTACACGTGAATACCCAGGTCGGAACTTGGTTACGGTGGGGATGGATGCCTGTCGTTTTAAACATCAGGTAGAAAATGGGTCGATCTTGCGTTTTAATCTGACCAAAGTTAAGGCGGGGAGAACTTCGGTTACCTATAATGTAATTGTATACGCAGATGCACCAGGCTCTGCTGCTGAAACAGAAGTTTTTAGTATCTCAGTTACGTTTGTAAATTTGAATAAAAATGGTAAACCCTGCACATTAAAATTGTAATTTTTGCTGCCGATAAAAAAAGCCCCACATCAACTTGTGTCGATGCAGGGCGGAAATTTGTATTAATATTTAGGCTGAGTGGTTAGCCTCTTACGTCTAGGTTCAAACCTTTGCCGGTTTGCTCTGCAATTTCAAGGCGTTGTTTTTCACCCGTTTGCATCTGTTCGGTCTTTTCCAAAGACTTGGTTAAAACATCAAATCCAGTTTGGGTTTTGTTGGTTGCCATCTCTTGATTGGCAAAACTCATTGCACCAGAAATATCCATATGCCTGCTCCTTTCGACATTGCTACGGGGTCGAATATAGCAATTTTATGTTTGTTGAGTCAAGTACTTGTTTGTGCTTTCTAATGTTTACTTGTCGATAGCCTGTATCTATTTGATATGGTAGCAGAAATAGAAAAGTTAAGTCGTTTGGAGAGAATATATGTCTACACAATTATATGATTTGGTCGTTATCGGTGCAGGTCCCGGTGGTTATGTTGCCGCAATCAGAGCATCGCAATTAGGGTTATCTGTTGCTGTCGTGGAAAGGCGAAAAACTCTTGGCGGAGTATGTTTGAATGAAGGCTGTATTCCAAGTAAGGCGTTATTGGAATCGAGCGACCATTTTGTTCGAACTCAAAATGACTTAGTCGAGCACGGGATTGAGGTTAGCGGCATATCTTTAAACCTAAGCCAAATGATGAAGCGTAAAGAAGCTGTTGTTAAGCGCTTAACCGACGGGGTAGCTGGATTATTTAAGAAAAATAAAATTACTTCTTTTTCTGGACAAGCATGTTTACTTCCTCTCGAAGAGGGAAGCCAATGCAGGAAGGTCGCCGTTTCTAGTGGTGGAAATATAACCGAACTTTCCGCTAAGGCAATTCTTTTGGCAACTGGTAGCGAAGCAGTTCCTTTGCCCCATATTGAGTTTGATAATAAAACTATCATAAATGCTCGCGATGCCCTTGCATTAAAAGAGGTACCCCAGCGTTTATTGGTAGTTGGTGGCGGCGTAATTGGGTTGGAGCTTGGGTCGGTATGGAGTCGGCTTGGGGCTGTAGTTACAGTAGTTGAGATGCAAGGGCAAGTTTTGCCGCAAACAGATAAGCAGGCAGCGCAGGTATTGCAGCGCAGTTTAAAGAAGCAGGGGATTGAAATTGTCCTTAATGCAAGATTGGACAAGGTAGAGTCTACCAATGCTGGAATGGTAGCCAGTTTGACTACTGCAAAAGGGGAGCTGCAATTAAGCTGTGATAAAGTTTTAGTCGCTACCGGCAGGCGAGCACAAACAGCTGGACTGGGATTAGAACAAGTAGGTTTGCAGACGAATAAGCTTGGCCAGGTGGAGGTCGATGAAAATTACCAGACAGCAGTTCCTGGAATCTACGCCATCGGTGACCTGACACCCGGACCTATGTTGGCCCATAAAGCCAGTGAAGAAGGTGTGGTT
>JADGED010000147.1:3086-6205 GCA_016744555.1 Desulfuromonadaceae bacterium | reverse complement strand
ATCTCAATACGAACTTTCATTATTATGGCGGAATTTCAGCGACTTCGCCTAAAGACAACAATCCAGAAAACGCTAAAAAACTTGCAAACATGCTGCTCGCAGGGCCCATTGCTTCACTAGTCATTGCCGCATTTTTTGGCGTATCGTATTTTCCTGGTCTATCAGATCCCCGATGGATGACCGGCCGTCTCCAACAACAAACGGGGGATAACGCCTGATGACCGACATGATTTCGTCTTTTACAACCACATAAGGGCGAATACCGGCACTGCGTTTGCTGTTGACAAAGAACAAGTGAAAGCCATAGGGGCTTTCAATCAACTCACTAACTTGGCGTACCTGCATTTTAAATAATACTCGATCAAACTCTGCCGGGAGTGTCCCCGCAGAGAAATATCCCAATGAGCCACCCTGTTCACGGTCTGGTGATTGCGAATACTGCTTGGCTAAGTCGGCAAAATTTCCGCCGGAATTTAGTAATTCAATAACTTTATTGGCTTCATTACGGGTTTTAAATAGCATTTGTCTGGCCCGTATCTCAACGGGGCGGCGAAACTCTTCCCGGTTAGCGCGATAATAGTTTTCCATCTCCTTATCACTAACAATTACCTCCTGAGCAATTGCTGCATCACTAACTTTTGCTGTCAGCAGGCGAAGTTTAAATGCCGCCAACCAACTTTCGGGGCTGGTAGCCATTTGCTCAAGAACATTACTGAATTCAGCTTCACTATAGTTACCCCGCACTTCAGCCATGGCAGCATCAACTTCATCAGGAGTTAAACGTACATCAAGTCGACTTGCTTCGCTAAGAATAAGTTCCCGGTCAACTAATTGCTTTAGCAGTTGCTCTTGCAATTGCCCCTGCTCTTCTGTTGAGAGGACAGCAATGTCTGGGTAGGTGTCCTGAAGCGCCTGCTTAAATTGCGGCAAGGTTAATTGCCTGCTGCCGACAGTAAGGAGAGGCAGCTCTGGTAATGGCTGCTGCTCATGTTGTTGGCAGCCGAAAAGGCTAACTAAAAGGGCCAGAATAATCCCCTTGGATAGTAATGTTTTAAGCCGATAAATATTCATAAAGTCACGTAAAATAGCATAGTTAGAGCAGTAGTTGCAATTCTTTTCTCACCTGAACTAATAGCTCAGTTGGAGCTAACCTTCCTGTATCAATACTTAATTTAAAGTCTGCCCCAAGCTGATAGCGCTTGGGTTGTTCAAGAATCAACTTGCGGATCAGTTCAGGAGAGATCTTCGTCGAAGAGTGAAATAATAAACTAAGGCGTTTGCCATCATATTCAAGCAATTCAACACATAGCTGTTTCAACCGAATCCGCAAACGCATGGTACCGATCAATATTTCGCCAGCTAGTGGTGGTTCACCATAACGGTCACGCAATTCCTCGACGAGGTCGAACAGTTGGTCGTCATCTTCTGCCGCTGCCATACGTTGATAAAACTGTAAGCGCTGATTTGGATCGGGCACGTATTTTTCGGGTAAAAAGGCAGAAAGACCAAGGCGAATTTCGGGATCGATCCTCTCTTCGTGCTCTTTACCACGTAGGCGATCGATAGTCTCTTCCAGTAACTCGTTATACAGTTCAAACCCAATCGCAGCAATTGGACCCGACTGTTTTCCTCCCAATAGGTCACCGGCACCACGGAGTTCCAGGTCGTGACTGGCGATGCGGAATCCAGCACCGAGTTCGGTAAGTTCCTGTAATACTCGGAGGCGTTCACGGGCATCGCGGGTAAGGCCAGCTTCACCGGGAATTAACAGATAAGCATAGGCACGGCGGTCACTACGTCCGACCCGGCCACGCAATTGGTACAGTTGTGACAAACCAAAGCGGTCGGCACGATTAACGATAATCGTATTGGCGCTAGGGATATCGAGACCATTTTCAATGATGGTAGATGCAATTAATAAATTACTTTTACCAGCAATAAAGTCGAGCATTACCTGTTCCAGCTCTTTTTCCCCCATTTGCCCATGACCAACCGAAATTTTTGCCTCTGGCACCAACTGCTTTAACTGTTCTGCCATGGCATCAATTGTCTGGACCCGATTATGGACAAAGTATACCTGCCCACCACGGCGCAATTCACGTAAAATTGCCTGCCGAATAAGTTCATCTTCGAAGCGGGTAACATAGGTGCGAATGGCTAAACGATCAACTGGTGCCGTTTCAATAACCGAAAGATCCCGGATACCGGTCATACTCATATGGAGGGTACGTGGAATTGGTGTAGCCGACAGAGTGAGGATATCGACCTCGGCACGAAGTTGCTTTAGCTTCTCCTTATGGCTGACTCCAAAGCGCTGCTCTTCATCGACGACGAGGAGACCCAGATCTTTAAATTTGACATCACGCTGCAACAAGCGGTGGGTACCAATCAAAATATCAATTTTTCCTGCCGCTGCAGCCTCCAAGGTTAATTTGTTTTCGGCACTGGTGCGGAACCGGGAAACCATCTCTACGCGGATAGGAAAGTCGGTAAGGCGCTGGCTAAAACTTTCCCAGTGCTGACTGGCCAACACTGTAGTTGGAACCAACACCGCAACTTGCTTACCATCTAATACTGCTTTTACCGCTGCCCGTAAGGCAACCTCAGTTTTACCGTAACCAACATCACCACAAATTAAACGATCCATCGGTTTTGGCGATTGCATATCGGCAAGGATGTCGTCAATTGCCTGTTGCTGATCGACCGTTTCCTCGTGAGGAAAGGTGGCTTCAAATTCACGGAACAACTGATCTGGTGGCGAGTAAGAAAACCCTTGGCGGAGTTCTCGTTTGGCATATAATTCCAACAGCTGCCGCGCTAATTCTTCTACTGCTGCACGAGCTTTAAGGCGTGCTTTCTCCCACCCTTGGCCGCCCATCTTGTCTAGCTTGGGGCTATAACCTTCACCACCAATATACTTCTGAACTTTTTCAATTCGCTCAATCGGTAAATAAAGCTTGTCGTCTCCGGCATATTGCAGGTGTAAAAAGTCACCTTCTATGCTTCCGGTTTGCAGGTGAGTTAGACCGAGATAACGCCCAATGCCGTGATCTGAATGGACAATATAGTCGTTATTTTTCAATTCGGCGATGCTGGTCATTAATTGTTTGGCCCGCTGC
>JADGED010000147.1:282-3076 GCA_016744555.1 Desulfuromonadaceae bacterium | reverse complement strand
CCCGCTGCCGGCCAGATTTTTTTTGCCGATGGCTACGGCGACCAAAAATCTCTTCTTCGCAGATAATATTAAGTTTCTCATCTGGAAAGTAAAAACCGTCTCCCAGGCTGCCAATAACCAATTTAGTTTGACCTGCAGCTAAATCGGTTACCGAACAGTTAGAGCTAATATCAATCGAAATGCTATGGCCATCAAGGAGTTCTTGTAGGCGTTCGGCCTGACTTTGTTGATGACAAACAAGTACCGTTTTCCAATGCTCCCTTTTTGCCTGTTGTATCCTTTTGATCAACGGTTCAAGGCCATCAAGGTCGGCATTTGGTTTAGCTCGCAAGGATCCATTGCCATGACAATTAAAATGGTAGCGGCGGCGCTCATCATCAAGCTGAATAACCTGCAGTCGGGATACTTCGATCCGGTTATATTGCCCCAATAGTGGTTGTAGTTGTTCTGGATCCAAAAACAGGTCGCCCCGTTTGGCATGGGGCAGCCCCTGCTCCAGCATCCGCTTTTCACCAGCACGAATATCTCGGTGAAATGTATCCATCTCCTGCTCAATCGACGGTGGATCAATCAATACCAGGCGTGGTTCGGTAAGGTACTGTTCCAACTCATCAAGCTCAGGGTAATTAAAAGGCAATAGAAATGACCTACCAGGAGCAAGGATCCCTTCACGTAACTCGGTCATTATCGCTTCACGGTCGGTACGTTGGATGGCAAGTTCATCGCAGCGTTGCTTAAGCTTGTGCCCCAAGGTTTCGAGAAACTGGCCATGGAGAATCATCTCCCGCGCTGGAATCAAGGCAACCGAAGCAACACTCTCCTTGCTGGAGCGCTGAGTGGCGGGATCGAAGTAACGCATTTTCTCAATGAAATCGCCGTAAAAATCGAGCCGTACTGGCTGCTGGGCATCGGGTGGAAACAGATCAATAATATCGCCGCGAACAGCAAAGCTACCACGCTCTTCTACTAATGGAACCGGTTGATAGCCAAGCTGAGTCAGTGAGGTCAATAGCTGCTGACGGGGGTATTCCTCTTCACAGATAAGTTGCATGGAAACGGCATCAAGAACTTGCCGTGGGATTACCTTTTGCATCAATGAGCGCAGTGGCAATACCAACGCTTTAACCTTCCCTTGGCTTAACGCAGAGAGCGTTGCCATGCGAATCGCTTCGAGGTCAGGGTGCGGCGTTAATGGGTCGTAAGGGTTGAGCTCCCAATGGGGTAACAGGGCAATGGCATCAGGTCGGGGGGCAAAAAACTTAAGCTCATCTACCAATTGTCGTGAAGCGTCTAGTTCGGCACAAATAATCACTAACAACTGCGAAGATTTAGCCAGCAATTGCGTCAGTAAAAATGCATCAGCACTACCGTGGAGCCCTAAAACCTCGCTGGTTTCTCCATTAGTGCTAACCCCATCAAGAAAACTGTGGATGGTGGCGTTACGTACATTTTGTTGTTTTTCGTCGTCCATAGTAAATATTAGTCCTACTTATTTATTGTGAAACTAAAGGCGGTTGTGGAGTTAAGCAGATTAGATAAACAATGCCAAAACTAGCAGCCTGAGGTTAATAATATTTGTTGCCGTCACTATAAACGGCAATATACAAGCCCTTATCGGCAAAAAGCAACTGCGCCACGTTGTTATGCTTGCGAATTAGGCTAAACTAGACCTTGTAAATAATTGTCCCAGTGTGCAACCATTATTAATGGTGCCTACAAAGTTAAAACCTCCTTCATTGTTAATCGGGATCCTCTATTGAACAACATTGATAAAATATGCCAAGAAGTTGCGCTGCATTTGCCGCATAATGGTGAAATAAGACGCTTATTTTATGGTCGAGGGCATTGTTTTCCTGATTTGGAAGATATCGTTATCGATGCTTATCCACCATTGTTGATGATCTATCTTTATCGATATCGACCACAAGAATGGTTAATCCAGCTACAACAACAGCTACAACAATTGCTAGTCACTCCATTTGAATATGTAGCGGTGCAGCATCGTTACCAAGCAAAGACACCGATAGAGTTTTTAACTGACACCAGTATAGAGCAAATTGATGTAGTTGAAGCGGGGCTGAATTATCGACTCCGGTTAACTAACACACAAAATATTGGTTTTTTCCCTGATATGGCCGTTGGCCGCAAGTTGGTTCGCCAACAAAGCAGCGGAAAAAAAGTTTTAAACCTATTTGCCTATAGCTGCAGCTTTTCGGTTGCAGCCTTAGCCGGCGGGGCAAAACAGGTAGTTAATCTCGATATGAGCCGCAATGCCCTTGAGCTTGGGCGCACTAATCACCAACTGAACCGTCTAGATTTACGTTCTGCCAGTTTTCTTGCTATGGAATTATTTCGCAGCAAAAGCAAGTTACGCAAACTTGGCCCATTTGACCTAATAATTTGCGACCCCCCAGCAACGCAGGGAAAAAGCTTTAATGCCCAGCAACATTGGCCCAAAGTTTTGCAATTGCTGCCACAGCTATTAGCCCCAGAGGGAGAATTGTTGTTGTGCGTCAACGGCCCCAAGTTAGCTGGTGATTTTATTGTCGATCTCCTTGCCAAGTATTTACCAACAGCAGAAAAACTAGGGATATATTTACCCGGCGACGATTTCCCTGAGCAAGATCCCAGCTGTGCCACGACGATTTACCACTTAAAACTTCACAATTAAGCATCTAAAAGGGGACAATCATGAAACCAGCAACACTGATTAAGATGTTAATTGTTTATATTCTTTTATTACTAACCACGGCCTGTAGCGGACTACAATCACCAAAAACACCAAGTAATATGG
>JADGED010000147.1:0-272 GCA_016744555.1 Desulfuromonadaceae bacterium | reverse complement strand
AACGATATCGGTAGAAAATGATGGTAGTCTTCTTGCCGCCCATACGCCAATTTTTATCATTGAAGCAGCCGACAAAAGCTACAATCGCATCGGCACACCACAAATACGCGAAAATGGTAATGGTGAAATAGAAGCGTATATTGATCCCAATCAGCCGACTATTTACGCAGAGGAACAACAGTTCTCAACCGCAGATGGCGACTACACTAACCTTATCTATCGGATCCATTTTAAAGAGACTCCACTTAACCACCTTACCGCGGGTAAAAACG
>JADGED010000146.1 GCA_016744555.1 Desulfuromonadaceae bacterium | reverse complement strand
CTATTACTTTGGTAATGGTGGATAAGGGTGAAAGGGTGAGGTAAGAGCTCACCAGTTCTGGTGGTGACACCAGAAGCTCGGTAAACCCCATCCGGAGCAAGGCCAAATAGGGAAACGTTTGAGGGCTGTCCGCCTAAAGTTTCCGGGTTGGCTGCTTGAGGTCGTTGGCAACGACGATCCTAGATGAATGATCATTGCCCCATTATTGGTAACTTTAACGGGGAACAGAACCCGGCTTACGTACTTCTTTGGCCACTTATTTAAGCGGCAGTATGATATTATATCGTACTGCCGTTTTTTTACAGCATAACATTTGTCGGATGAGGAGCTTTAAATGTCATTGAAGTTTAATCGTAGTAACGGTGAAATTGATGAACTTATTGATCACTTGATGCAAAAAACCGGAGTACACCATCCAGAAATGATTCGGGAGATGATTCTCGGTGCATTGAAATCTGGGCAAGAGAACAGTTATCTTGCCGATCAGAAGTTGATTGCCACGACAATGAAAGAGATGCGGTACACCAATAAGGTTTTTGCCCCCTACAGGGATCGCAAAAAAGTTACTGTTTTTGGAAGTGCTAGAACCTCACCAGATGAACCAATTTACAAAACCTGCGTCGAATTTTCCCGCTTGCTGGCAGAACGTAACTATATGGTAATTACCGGCGGTGGCCCCGGAATTATGCGGGCAGGAAATGAAGGTGCAGGAGTAGAGAGTTCTTTTGCGGTCAATATCCGTCTGCCGTTTGAGCAGGACACAAATCCGATCATGGATCAGGATGAGAAAGTAATTACCTACAAATATTTTTTTAATCGTAAAGTTGCTTTTCTGAAAGAAGCCGACGCCGTTGCATTGTTCCCAGGCGGTTTCGGTACCTTGGACGAAGCCATGGAGATCATGACTTTGATTCAAACTGGTAAAAATCCGCCAATACCATTGATTATGATTGATGATGAAGGCGGTTACTGGGACGAGTTAATAGATTTTATGCGTGACAGTTTGTTGAAGCGTGGGGTGATTTCCGGGGAAGATTTTGGCCTGTTTTCCTTAACCCGTGATCCGCTTGAAGCAGTGAAATTGATCGACGAATTTTATCGCAACTACCACTCGATGCGATTTGTGAAAAATCAATTAATAATAAGGATGAATAAGCCCCTTGACTCTGACCATTTACAAGTTTTGACCAATGAGTTTGGTGCAATTTTGGCTCCTGGGGGAAAAATTAGCTTAAGCTCGCCATTGCCTGAAGAGGTTGACCAGCCAGATTTAAAACATCTTCCTAGGCTAAAGGTCGATTTTAACCGGCGTAGTTACGGTTTGCTTAAAGCCTTTATTCGCAGAATAAATTCGTTTTAAATGCCATGGGCAGTAAGTGTCTTGTTCCAAACGTTGTAGCCAGCAGCATTAAGGTGAAGGCCATCTGGGGCAAATAGTTCTGGGTTTGGGTTCCCAGTTTGATTGAGAAGGGGGGATGCGACATCGACGAATGTGCATTTGTTGCTAGTTTTGCAAAAGTTCTCAACAAAACCATTTGCTTGTTTCATCTTAGGCCAAAGGTTCCAACGTGCACTGCTGGGTTTAATGGCGAGAAAGAGTAGTTTGGCTTTTGGGAAATCACTGCTTAATCGGGTAGCAAATATCGTAAAGTCAGTAACGATTTTATCGGCACTTTTACTGGCAGCAATATCGTTATCGCCGCAATAAAATAAGACTTTTGCCGGGCTGTATGGAGCGACTATGCTCGGATAAAAGTAGTTTATATCGGAGATGTGTGCCCCGCTAAGGCCGCGGTTGATGATTGCTTTATCCGGGAAAGCATCGGCTGTTTTCCACATGTAAATACTTGAACTGCCAATAAAAAGTAGCGGCTTTGTCGGATACCTATTCTTTGCATCTTGCCAAGCAAATTTTTTAATGTTTTTGCTAAACCGTAGCGGATCTGGGTCTTCTATCTCGTTAGCTAGGCCTAGGTTGTTTAGGGTTAAGGTAACGAGAAGGAGGGTGGTTATAGCTAAAACTACACACCTGTTGATGGACTGTTTCTCTATTCTTAGTTGCCGCATGATCAGCTTAAACCAAATTTTTTCAGGGTTTCTGCTGGCGCTTGATCAAAATGCGAAAATTCCATCGTGAAACTACCTTGCCCTTTAGTGGCACTGCGCAACTCGGTCATATATCCGAACATTTCAAGCAATGGTACTGTTGCTTTTACCACATCTTCTCCCGGCCGGGAGGTTATTCCCTCAACTTGCCCACGCTTTTGGTTCAGGCTCCCGATTACTTTACCGGTGCAGTCTGATGGTGCAACCAATTCTAATTGCATAAGTGGTTCTAACATAGTTGGCTTACTATTTCTTACCGCCATGCTTATCGCACGACTGATTGCTGCTGAAATGCCAAATTCGGTGGTTTTATTACGAACATAGTTCGCCGTTACTAGGCTGATTTGTAAGTCGGTAAGTGGATAACCAGCTATCTGCCCCGATTGACATGCGCTGAAGAGTTTCTCTTTAATTAAAGCCGCAAGTTCAGCGGGCCACTCTTCCAATATTTGGTCTGGAATTTCTAGACTAATGCCGCTTTTACGCGCAGTAGGGTTGAGTCGGAGAGTCAGCTCTCCATGCTGTAGTTTACCATCAATTTCTTTTTCAAAAATCTCTTCTTGCTCGGTAGCACATAGAATCGTTTCTCGATATACAACTTGCGGGCGCCCGGTTTGGGTCTCTACACCAAAGTCGGTTTTTAAGCGCTGGATCACTACTTCAAGGTGAAGTTCACCCATGCCGGTAAGGATGACTTGTCCTGTTTCATCATCTTCATTCACTCGAAAGGTTGGATCTTCCCATTGTAATTTTTCTAATGCTAATGGCAGTTTATCGCGATCATCGACTGTTTTCGCCTCAACCGCCAATGATACAACCGGTTCAGGATATTCAAGACCGGCAAGCTGTAGTGGTTGTTCGGTAGCACTGATTGTGTCACCAGTTAGGACGTTTTTGAGCCCTGTTGCGGTGACAATGTCACCAGCAACTGCATGTTTGATCCGTTCCCGTTTATGGGAATGCATCTGGAACAAGCGGGAAACTTTTTCAGTGTCTAATGTACGACTATTGTAGACGTCATCACCCGGTTCAACCTTTCCTGAGTATATGCGCAGGTAGGTTAGCTTACGCCCTTCATCGGCTACAACTTTAAAGGCCAGAGCGCAAAAGTTGGCTTTTGGATCGGTTTTTATTTGCGTTGTTAGCTGTTTGTTGAGGTCTTGTCCATTTTCGGCGGGGACATCGAGGGGAGAAGGTAGTAGGGAGCAGATTGTATCAAGTAATGGTTGCACCCCCTTATTGCGTAATGCTGAACCTAGTAGCACCGGATAGATGGTGCAAGCAATTACCCCTTTACGCAATGCAGGGATAAGACGTTCGCCACTGATCCTTTTGCCAGAAAGAAAGTCATCAAGAATATCATCGTCAAAATCTGCCGCAGCTTCGATGATAAGTTCTCGCTGCTGCAGTACGGCTTCTTGTAGGTTATCTGGTATTGCCACTTCATGTACTGTTTGACCTTGGTCATCGGCACTAAATAAAATTGTAGTTTCATTTATAAGGTCGATTACCCCATGAAAACTATCTTCTTCTCCAATAGGTAATTGCAATAGCAGGGGGGAAATATTGAGCTTTTTTGCCATCGAATTAATGACCATTTGGTGGTCGGCTCCAATGCGATCCATTTTATTGATTAAGCAAATACGGGGGACATTATAGCGATTCGCTTGGCGCCAAACTGACTCACTCTGCGGCTGTACCCCTTCGACGGCACCAAAGATAGCAACAGCTCCATCAAGTACTCGTAATGAGCGTTCTACCTCAATGGTGAAATCGATGTGGCCTGGAGTATCAATTAGATTGAAATTGTAATCTTTCCAGCGGCAATTTGTGGCAGAGGCGGTGATGGTGATACCACGCTCCTGTTCTTGTTCCATCCAGTCCATAACCGCCATGCCGTCGTGGACTTCACCGATTTTATGAATTTCTCCGGTGTAAAATAGAATACGTTCCGATACCGTAGTTTTGCCGGCATCAATGTGAGAAATAATGCCGAAATTACGAATCTTATGGAGGTCGTGATTTGCCATTACTTACCTTTATTAATTATATGGCTCCCACCCTTAATTGTTGTAGGTGCTCGGTTTTAAGTAGATTTTGGGAGTAATATTCCCGCTCTAATTCTTCGATATAGAAATAATCGAGACCACTGTTGACAAAAAAGTCATTACGCAGGGCAATATCATTATTGCTGACTATGTCCGGTAGTAACTGGCTAACGTAGATTGCTTCGGTTTTTATATCGTGAATAACTTTATTAAATAGTTCTTGGTCTATGGATTGATGAATTTTACCACGCATAGTTAACTCGTGGTTTACCTCATTGTAGAGCTCATCTTGTTCGACCCTGCTACTGTATTGAGAGTAACGGTTTCGAATTCTTTTTTTTGTGTGATTTAGGATGATTGCGTAGTTGCGCTCGTCGCTATCGATAATTTTGAGGTCGGCAGTTAGTCTTCGTGGCGTTGTTAGTCCTGCGGCAATTTCCTCTAAACCGGCTTTTAGACATACGAGTTTTTGTCGACCAAATCTCCCCAGAAATTGACTAGCCATTATGTCGTGAAAAAGTAACTTATCGAACAGACCTTTGGCTAGTAGGTTGAATTCATGCCGGCTATCAATCAGGCTGTGAATTAGGTCCTCAGTGGGGCGATAATTCTCCATAAATGCGATTTGACTTACATTTGTAGCAGTGTTGTCGTAGCGATCAAAAAAGGAGATGATGTAAGTAAACTCTTCAAGTAGTGAAACTGGTTTTCCTACTCTGATTTGTTCGTCGATCTGTTGTCCGGTTTCAAGTAGTAGCTGCTCAAAACTATGGTCGTGGTTGATGCGTGCACTTTGTTTTGCGTACAGCAACTGAATTATATCTTGACTCTCTATCCCATTGCCAAGCTTTAGATCGCTGAAAATGTCTCTAGTAATAGCCGTATGTTCTGGTTCTTGACTCGATAGGGTGATTTTGGTCTTTAGTTTTTCATTCAGTGCATTAAGTAGTGATATAGGGATTTCACTGCGCATGGCAAGTGCTTCTAGTCTGGTTAAGCGCGCATGTTGCTTTTGGCTTATATTGCCCTGTTTGTAACACTCGATTAAGATTTTTTTGTAGTCGTCGATAATCCTGTAATTGTCGCGGTGGCGATACATGACGTCAGTTTTTATCCGTTCACACTGTGCTTGGTTTAGTCGCATCTGTTTGACGAGATTACGTAAAATAGTATCAGTAGTTTTGGAAATTGAACGATCACGATAGTAGAGGGTTTGAAATTCTTGCTGAAAGTGTCGATATTTTGTCGCCGACAGTCTCACGAGGTAGACTGCGCACTGCTCCGGCAATTGTGCCAAAAGGAGTTCAGCTAACTGAGAATCGTCTTGTTGATTTAGATGTGGAATACGTTTTATCGTTTTACCTAGATAGCGCAAAAGTTGTTCTTGGCGGATGTTTGGAGTGGCGCCATCGAGCCCATTAATAAAGAAAAAGTAGTTGTCTACCGCATGGCCGATAAGGAAAACGCTAGTGTAGTTTTGTTGGTTTTGGCACTGACCTTTTATCTGCAGCTCACCTTGATCGTTATAGCCAGCACCAAGAAGCATTAACCGATTGGCAACCCCCTCTTTGCTGAGGTCTGAGATTGGCTGTTCGCCGCCAAACATATATTCGCAAAACATCCCACCTGTACCGTCCTGAATTACGCTAGTGTTATCTAGACATAGTTCGTTACCAGCAGAAAAAAAGCGGACATTTTGATCGTTTATTTGAAAAAAATGGTGGTGAGATGTGCGGCACCCAGCAGCAGTGGCAAAATATTCTATTTTATCATTAATTTGTCCGTGTAGACGTAGTTCAGTGTTCATGTTAATGCCTGTTGCCTATCGGAAGTAAGGTTGCAGTTAAGTTTCTGGCCATCAAATGCTAGATTAATCCCGGCCGGAAGCTGCTGGTCGTGAATTGCGTGGTCAACCTCGTGGCTGAGATGAGTGAGGAGGGTTTGCTTTGCCCCAATTTTTTGTGCTATCTCAACCGCCTGCGGAATGTTGAAATGGGTATTGTGAGGGGTAAAACGTAAACCGTCAAGGATTAACAGTTCCAAATCGTTAAGTAGTATTTGTGA
>JADGED010000145.1 GCA_016744555.1 Desulfuromonadaceae bacterium | reverse complement strand
CCGAAATAGCTCGCCGCTTAGCAAAACTGTCGCAAGCGCCGTTCATCAAAGTTGAGGCGAGTAAATTCACCGAAGTTGGCTACGTTGGTCGTGATGTTGAGAGTATGGTGCGGGATCTACTAGAACTTGCTATCAGCATGGTTAAAGAGGAAGAATCCAAAAAGATGCAGCTTAAAGCCGAGGCCAACGCCGAAGATAAGTTGCTCGACCTCCTTCTTCCTGGAGAGGCAGATGCCTCACCAGACAAACAAGACCAACGGCAACACACCCGCGACCGGCTCCGCAAACTGCTACGTTTGGGTGAACTGGAAGAGCGCATGGTGGAGATGGACATTGAAGTTAGCAGTATGCCCGCCATGGGGGTGTTCTCCCCACAAGGCAATGAAGAGATGGGGATGAACATCAAAGAGATGTTCGGCAACCTGTTCCCCAAAGATTCCAAACGTAAAAAGCTCAAGGTAAGTGAAGCCCGTACCCAACTAATTGAGTCGGAAGCGGAAAAACTTATCGACATGGAAAATGTTACCAATCTAGCGCGAGAACGTGCCGAGCAAAATGGCATCATTTTCATTGATGAAATCGACAAAATCGCTAGTCGCGAGGGTGTTCATGCCCCAGAAGTATCGCGCGAAGGGGTGCAACGCGACATTCTACCGATTGTCGAAGGGAGCACAGTCACAACCAAGCATGGGGCGATTAAAACCGACCACATTTTATTTATCGCTGCGGGAGCGTTTCACATAACCAAGCCGTCTGACTTGATTCCAGAACTACAGGGGCGATTTCCGATTCGGGTTGAACTAAATAGTTTAAATGAGGACGACTTTTATCGCATCCTCACCGAGCCGACCAATGCGCTTATTAAGCAATATAAAGAGCTGATGAAAACCGAATCAATTGAGCTTAATTTTGCCGAAGAATCAATCCGGGAAATGGCCAAAATTGCAAAAACAGTCAATGAACGTACCGAAAACATCGGTGCAAGACGCTTACATACTATTTTGGAAAAGCTCCTAGAAGAGCTATCATTTAATGCTCCTGAGCTAACCGACAAGCAAATCAACATTACCGCTGCAGAGGTAAAACTACGCTTGGCCGAAATCAGCCAAGACGAAGACCTGTCGCGCTTTATTTTATAAACACTGGTTCAAGCTAGGCTATTTAACTTGAATCTGTCAGAGGATCTACAATGAAAGAACTAATCGACAAAGCCAATGTGCTAATGGAAGCCCTGCCGTGGATCAAGAATTTTTACGGCAAAACCATCGTTATCAAATATGGCGGTAATGCCATGGTGGAAGAGCGGTTAAAGGTTGGCTTTGCCCGTGATATTATCATGATGAAATACATCGGCCTAAATCCGGTTGTGGTTCACGGTGGTGGCCCGCAGATCGGCAAAGTCCTTGAAGCGATGAAAATTGAAAGTAACTTTATCCAGGGGATGCGGGTAACCGACAGCGCAACCATGGATGTGGTCGAAATGGTCCTTGGTGGCAAAGTAAACAAAGAGATCGTCACCAATATCAACCTCCAAGGCGGTAAAGCAGTAGGTATTACCGGCAAGGATGGCGGACTTATCCAAGCACGCAAACTAGAAATTACGGCTGCCAACCCAGAGACCCTCACCCCTGAGATTATCGATATCGGCATGGTTGGTGAGGTTGAATCGGTTGATCCAACTATCATACGCAGTCTCGAGGAAAATCAATTTATCCCAGTAATTGCCCCAATTGGTAGCGGTCTAAATGGTGAAACTTATAACATCAATGCCGATCTGGTTGCCGGTAAGGTTGCCGGAGCACTTCAGGCGGAGAAACTGATCTTACTAACCGACATTGATGGGGTAAAAGACAAGCAGAACAATCTAATCTCGAGTATTGATATTCAGCGGGTACCAGATTTAATCAATGATGGCACTATCTCTGGTGGCATGATTCCAAAATTAAACTGCTGCGTCGATGCAATTGAAGCTGGCGTCGCCAAAACCCATATTGTTGACGGCCGCATGGAGCATGCTTGTTTGCTGGAAATGTTCACCGATAAAGGGATCGGCACCGCCGTAGCGAGGTACGACAAATGAGCACTTCAGAAAACTGGATTGACCGGGGACTAACCCACGTCACCAAAACTTATGGTCGCTACCCGTTGGTTGCCGCTAGTGGCGAAGGCTGCTGGTTAACTGATATTGATGGCAAAAGGTATCTCGATTTTCTCGCCGGTGTTGCGGTTAACAGTCTAGGACACTGCCACCCAAAAGTGGTTGCTGCCCTACAAGAGCAAGCTGGAAAGCTGCTCCACTGCTCTAACTATTACCACATTCCCCAGCAGATCGAGCTGGCAGAAATTATCTGTGAGCACTCATTTGGTGATCGGGTCTTCTTCTGCAACTCTGGTGCAGAAGCGAACGAAGCCGCCATAAAGCTGGCAAGAAAATACAGTGCCGACAAATTTGGCGGCGATCGTTTTGAGATCATCACTGCACTAGACTCTTTTCACGGTCGGACTTTGGCGACCATCAGTGCTACAGGGCAAACAGCTATTCAAGCAGGATTCACTCCGCTGATTCCGGGCTTTAAATACGCACCTTTTGGTGACATTCAAGCCCTTAAAGACGCCATCACCCCACAAACCTGCGCCATCATGATGGAGCCAATTCAGGGTGAAGGTGGTGTCAATGTTCCTCCTGCTGGCTATTTGCAAGCAGTACGTGAGCTCTGTGACCAACACGAATTGTTGCTGATATTTGATGAGATTCAGGTCGGTCTTGGCCGGACTGGAAAACTTTTTGCTTATCAACACGATGCCATTGAGCCAGATGTAATGACCTTAGCCAAAGCGCTAGCCGGTGGTCCGCCAATTGGTGCAATGGTAGCAAAAGAAGAATATGCGGCCGCCCTTGCCCCCGGCACCCACGGTTCCACTTTTGGGGGGAATCCGCTGATGGCAGCAGCCGGTGTTGCAACCATGCAGACCATTTTAACCGACGGTATCATTGAGAATTGTGTCGCCATGGGCAGCTACCTACTCGAACAATTGCAACAGCTCCAGAGCAAATACTCTTTTATCAGCCAAATCCGCGGTAGAGGTTTAATTTTAGGAATGGAGCTAACAATTGCTGGTGGCGATATAGTCAAAACCGCACTTGAGCGTGGCTTGTTAATCAATTGTACTGCCGGAAAAGTTCTCCGTTTTGTTCCACCACTTATTGTAACGACAGCGGAGATTGACCAAATGATCACAATTTTAGATGGAATTTTTCAAGAACTATAACCACAATAATCTCGATTTTACTGTATAGAAAAATATTTTCAGGAGAAAACAATGAATAAAGACTTTCTTGCTCTCTCAGATTTGTCACTCGAAGAACTAGATGGAATCTTTGCTCTGACCAAAGAACTAAAGCAGAAGCAAAAAGAGGGTGTTCCACACCAGATCCTTAAAGGTCAAACTCTAGGGATGATTTTTGAAAAAAGTTCTACTCGTACCCGCGTCTCATTTGAAGTCGGCATGTATCAACTTGGCGGCCACGGATTATTTCTCCATTCGGGGACAACCCAAATGGGTCGGGGCGAACCAATCAAAGATACAGCACGGGTAATGGCCGGTTACTGTGATGGCGTGATGATTCGCACCTATTCCCATGAGGCAATAGAGGAATTTGCTGAGTATAGCTATGTACCAGTTATCAATGGCTTAACCGACATGTTCCACCCTTGTCAGATCGTTGCCGACATTTTTACCGTCATTGAGCATAAAGAGAACTATCGCGATTTGAAATACTGCTGGATTGGCGATGGCAATAACATGGCCAACAGTTGGATCAATGCCGCAGCAGTTACCGGTTTCGAATTGCGGATTGCTACCCCTAAAGGCTACGAACCAAACAGCGATGTTCTGGCTAAAGCGCAACAAGCCGGGGCAAACATTATCCTCACTAACGATCCAAATGCCGCTGCAGAAGGTGCCGATGTGCTAAACACCGATGTTTGGGCGAGCATGGGACAAGAAGATGAGCAACAGCAACGGATTAAAGCTTTCGCAGGGTTCCAGATAAATACCGACCTGCTAAAACTCGCTGATCCAGAGGCTATCGTTTTACATTGCTTACCTGCCCACCGGAATGAAGAGATCACAGATGCCGTAATCGAGGGGCCACAATCGGTCATTTTTGCCGAAGCAGAAAACCGCCTCCATGCGCAAAAAGCCATCATGGCAACCCTGATGGAGCGTTAAACTATGTTGATTACTTGCCCACACTGTAACTTCAGCAAAGAGATTGATCCGGCAAAGCTGTCGAAAACGGCAACTAAAGTTAAATGCCCAAAATGCAAGCAGGGCTTCGCACTGCAGCAGGAGCCAGAACAAAAACAGGAGCAAACGCCTGAACCAGTAGCACAACCAACACCAGTTGTCGAACCAGAGATTAAGGCTCCACCGATACAAGAGCCAGAACCAAGAGCAGTACAGCCTGATGCCAACAAAAACAATGCCACACTGGCAACGCCTGTAAATAACATATTTGGCACTCCAAAAGCTGGATTCTGGATTAGAGCTGTCGCAGCTTTAGTTGATGGCTTTGTACTATTTATAATCCAATTTGTCCTAGGTTTTGCCCTTACCATGGCAGGACTTGCAGCAATTGGCGGCTCCGATGCAGGGATAGTGATGACTGTCTTGGTACAGCTATTTGGTATTATCATCAATTTTGTATATTATGTCCTGTTTACTGGTTCATGTGGACAAACTCCAGGCAAAATGGCACTGCGCATTAAGGTAGTAAACTGTGACGGCAGCCAACTTAGCTATGGTCGTGCCGCCATTCGCGAGATACCAGCTAAATTTATTTCTGGCATAATTTTGGGTATCGGTTATTTAATGGTCGCTTTTGATGACCAAAAACAAGGTCTACACGACCGCATGGCAAAAACATACGTTATTAAACTCTAGGAACAAGGTACAAGGTACAAGGTGCGAGGTTTTAGACCTTACTCCTTACCTCTCACTCCTAACCCCTAACACATTTTATGGAGTTATAAAAATGAGCGCAAAAGAAGATGTCAAAAAAGTAGTTCTCGCCTATTCAGGCGGTCTTGATACCTCAATCATCCTTAAATGGTTGGTTGAAGAATATGATTGTGAAGTTGTCGCCTTCTCTGCCGATCTTGGCCAGGGAGAAGAGCTTGACGGTATTCCGGCAAAAGCTAAAGCTACCGGTGCATGCTCCTGTCACATTCTCGACCTTAAAGAAGAGTTTACTCGTGACTTTGTCTTTCCAATGTTTCGTGCCAACGCTATCTACGAAGGTCGCTACTTTCTTGGGACATCAATTGCTCGGCCACTAATTTCCAAAGCACAAATGGAAATTGCCGCTAAAGAGGGTGCCGATGCGGTCTCCCACGGAGCAACCGGCAAAGGTAACGATCAAGTACGATTTGAACTATCCTACTACCACTTTGACCCATCAGTTAAAGTTATCGCCCCTTGGCGTGAGTGGGACCTTAATAGCCGAACAGCACTGGAAGAGTACGCAAAGAAACATGGTATTCCGGTACCAACCAGCAAAAAGTTCCCATGGAGTTCAGACCGTAACTTGCTGCACATCTCCTTTGAGGGTGATGTGCTGGAAAACCCATGGACTGAAGCTCCAGAAGAGATGTACACCCTTTCTGTGGCTCCAGAAGATGCTCCAGATCAGCCAGAGTATGTCGAAATTGAGTTTGAAAAAGGTGATCCCGTCTCCGTTAACGGTGAACGTCTATCCCCTGCTAACCTGCTGGCTAAACTTAACGAGTTAGGTGGCAAGCACGGTATCGGTCGGGTCGACCTATTAGAAAACCGTTACGTTGGCATGAAGAGCCGTGGCGTCTATGAAACCCCAGGTGGAACCATTCTCGAAGAAGCCCACCGTGGAGTAGAGCAGATCACCATGGATCGTGAAGTAATGAACCTACGTGACTCACTGGTTCCACGTTACGCCGCAATGGTATATAACGGCTACTGGTTTGCACCCGAGCGTATCGCTCTGCAAGCCTTGATTGACGACACCCAAAAAACCGTTAACGGTAAAGCACGGATCAAACTCTACAAAGGTCACTGCCGTGTAGTTGGTCGTGATTCCGACACCGACAGTCTCTTCAATGTTGACTTTGCTACCTTTGAGGCAGACGAAGTCTACAACCAAGCTGACGCTGAAGGTTTCATCAAAATCAACTCCTTGCGGTTGCGGATTGCTGCTATGCAACGGGAACAGAGATAAGATAGGAACAAGGTTCAAGGATAAAGGGACAAGCTAGGATCTCAGGTTTTGCTTAACTTTGATCCTTTTACC
>JADGED010000144.1 GCA_016744555.1 Desulfuromonadaceae bacterium | reverse complement strand
GAGCAGGCGATAGTAACTCAGTTTGGTAAGCCGGTTGGGGAAGTTTCCTACCCTGGGCTTCACTTTAAGCTCCCTTTTGTTCAGGATGTTACCCGGTTTGAAAAACGGATTCTCAAGTGGGACGGTGATCCGAACCAGATTCCAACTAAGGATAAGAAATTTATCTGGGTTGATACTACTGCCCGCTGGCGGATTACCGATCCGCTCCTATTTTTGAAAACGGTGGCAAGCGAAAGAGGTGCACATAGTCGCCTTGATGATATTATTGACTCGGTTGTGCGTGATTTTGTTTCTGGCCATTTGTTAGTTGAACTGGTACGTGGCAGTGATTACAAAGCTAAAGCTGGCGAGAGTTTTGAAGTCGATGGTGTTCAGATTTTGCCCGAAAATATGGTTGGTCGGGAAGAGATTTTGGCGAATATACTTAAAGAGGCTAGTGCTGGTACCCCTGAGTATGGCATTGAGTTGATTGATGTTCAGTTTAAGCGTCTTAACTACGTTGAGCAGGTTCGGGTGCGAGTATATGAACGGATGATTAACGAGCGGAAAAAAGTTGCTGCCCAGTACCGTTCCGAAGGTGAAGGCGAAAAGCTGGAAATTTTGGGTAAAATGCAGCGTGAGTTGAAAAATATCAGCTCTGAAGCCTATCGCCAGACGCTAGAATACCGCGGAGCTGCTGATGCAGAAGCTGCGGCGATTTATGCCGAAGCCTACAATCAGGATAAAGAATTCTATACGTTTTTGCGGACTATGGAATCGTACAAGAAAACAATTACAAATAATGGCAAGTTGATAATTTCAACCGATTCAGATTATTACAAATATTTGAAATCGGCTAAATAGCAACGGTCGCTAGGGCGACAATATCAAATTAGGAGATTAAACGATGAAAAAATGGGTTTGTACTGTTTGTGGTTATGTTCATGAAGGCGAAAATCCACCAGAGAAGTGTCCTACCTGTGGTGTTGGTCCAGATAAGTTTATCGAGCAAGCAACTGAAGGTCTTGCTTGGGCAGATGAGCATCGTATTGGTGTAGCTAAAGATGTTGATCAAGAGATTATCGATGGTCTACGTGCTAACTTTACCGGTGAGTGTACCGAAGTTGGTATGTATCTAGCTATGGGTCGTCAGGCTGACCGTGAAGGTTATCCAGAGATTGCTGAAGCCTACAAGCGGATTGCTTGGGAAGAGGCTGAGCATGCTGCTAAGTTTGCCGAGTTGCTAGGCGAAGTGGTTGTTGCCGACACCAAAACTAACCTACAGATGCGGGTTGAAGCTGAGCACGGTGCTTGTGCTGGCAAGAAAATGTTGGCGACTAAAGCTAAGCAACTTAACCTTGATGCTATTCATGATACCGTTCATGAAATGTGTAAAGACGAAGCACGTCACGGCTCTGCATTTGCCGGTCTGCTTAAGCGCTTTTTCGGCGCATAAAGCTTTAGTACTACCGTTAGACTAAAAGCGTCACCTTTGTTTTGTGCAGAGGTGGCGCTTTTCTTTTCTTCCATATCCTCTGTTTGTCTTTTACGCTATAACTACTAAGCTCGCTCCATATAAAAAAGTTACTTTCATATTATTAGTTTTTAGACTTAGGATTGAACCCATGGATTACGTCTATCTCAATGGCAAATTCATCAATAGCGCTGATGCAAAAATATCGGTTTTTGATCAGGGTTTTTTGTATGGTGATGGGATTTTTGAAAGTTTCCGCTCGATTGGTAATCATTTATATCAATTTCCAAGTCACTATCAGCGTCTGTTGCAATCTGCGGCTGCATTGTCTTATCGGGTTGATTTAACCCAGCAGCAGCTAGAAGAGATATTGCTACAGTTGCGGGAATTAAATGGTTTGCAAAATGCTTATTACCGGATAACCATCACCCGCGGTGAAGGGCAAATTGGTTTTAAGCGTAACCTTGATAGTAAACTTACCTGCTTGATTATTGGGCGAGAACTACAAGGGTTTGAAGAAAATTATTATGAAAATGGTATTGCTTTACAAGTGGGACAAACTCGGCGTAATGCTCCTGAAGCGATTAATCCAAAAATAAAATCGATCAGTAATCTTAATAGTTTACTCGGCAAGCTAGAAGCTAAAGCTGCTGGTTTGACTGAGGTTATTATGCTCAATAACAAGGAGCATATTTGCGAGGGATCGGCATCAAATATTTTTTGGATTCAGGGCGAGTTAGTTTTTACCCCCAGCGTTTCTACCGGACTACTAGAAGGGGTAACAAGGGCGACTATAATGCGGTTGTGCGAAACAAAACTCGACCTACGAGTTATTGCTGGTGAGTACAAAATTCAAGATTTACTTTGTGCCGATGAGGTATTTATCACTTCTACTTCGCTTGAGGTGATGCCGGTAGTAAAGGTTGATAGCTACAATATAGGTAGCGGCCAAGTTGGTAGCATTTCTCGGAAGCTTAGAGCAGAATTGCACCTGGATATGAACTGCTCATAAATAGTAATTTCCAGCTATAAAATATTTTTTCCCTGTTGCAGGGGAGCCTTGAACTGATTCAAGATTGGAGCACATTTTTTTATGCCTAGATTTGTCGTAACAAAAGCAGAAGAGATTCTGCCAATAGAGCAATTACTTTCTCAGTGGGTTCCTGGTGCGCCACCTGCTTATTTCCGTCAACTATTGAAAAAAGGGAAGGTTACGAGTGCGGATAAAACCCTTCGAGAGGGTGATACTGTTGGTGCTGATGAGACTGTTTTGTTGCCAGATAGCACGAGGTTGCTCGATTTGATTGCTAATCCGCAACCTATTGAGCCGTCAAAACCGCAACAGCCTGAGGTGGAAGTGTTGTTCGAATCACGTGAAATGTTGGTGGTATATAAGCCTGCAGGTTTGGCAATACATAATGGTAAAGGGCATGAGCGTGATAATCTTACCACTAGGGTAGCTGCCTTTTTAGCTGCCCGTGGTGAAACCTTTCAAGCTGCCCCAATTCAGCGTCTTGACTTGGAAACATCGGGACCTGTGCTGTTTGGTAAAGGGAGGAAAGGTTGCTCAGAACTCGGGAAAATTTTTATGCAGGGGGAGGTGACGAAAGTCTATTTGGCGCTAGTAAGTGGCAAGCTCCTTGGCCGTGGTGAATTGCTTAGTGATATTCCTGCCAAAGGGAAGATTAAAGAAGCACGTAGTAGCTATAATACTCTGGTTAGTAGTGATAATGCATCGTTAGTTGAAATTCAGTTACAGACAGGTCGGCAGCACCAAATCCGGCGACAGTTTTCTGATGCCGGCCACCCACTTTTTGGCGACCGCCGTTATCGCGGCATTTGTCATAGAAAGCTGCCTAGGCTTTTCCTTCACTGTCGGCGCCTTACTTTTGTTGATCCATTTAGTAAGCAACAGGTTGATATCAATTGTCCCTTACCGAAAGAATTAGCACGTTTTTTGCCGCAACTAGGGATAGAGCAATAAGCGTCATACTTTCAATGATTGTATCTTTGTAGTTAATATTGTAAATAAGCTGCTTGTTGTATAGCACTGCTTACTTTCAATATGTGGCGTTAAATAATGTCGGTAACATTGTTCAGAGAAAGGAATTATTAAGTGGCTTCATTTAATCAAGAATTATGGCAAACAGTTATATATTTATTTTTAAGTAAATTTGTAAGGCAAGCAAATACACCGTTTGCGCAAAAAGAATTAATAAACGAGAAAAATATAGAGTTAGCGAGCCGGTTTGTAGAAATGGTTGGCGATGATACTGAGGATAAGAAGATTAAGTTTGCGTTGTTAAAAGCGATGCGTGGGATTGAAGCAGATGGAATGCTGGAACGCTTAAGCGAAGAATCTTTACAGCTAAGCGATGCCGGTATTGCAAAGATGAAACTTGAAGTAGAAACTGCGATGCTGAAAATTGCGCAGAGTTTTCCCGAAGCAAAGCCGCAGGATAAACCAGCACCTACAGCACAATAGTAGTTTTATTGTACTGTAGGGTGAAATTTACCTGTTTGGATGATTAATCGCGTGGAATTGCTAACATTTTATCAAGGGCTTGCTTGGCTTTAATGCGAATGTTTTCAGGAACAGTTACTTGCGGTTCCATTGTTTGCAGACATTTAAGCACATCTTCCAGACGGGTTAATTTCATGTCTGGGCACACCAGTGACCGGCTCGGCATGATAAATTCTTTATTTGGATTTTCCTTACGCAAACGCCAAAGGATACCGTTTTCGGTGCCAACAATGAACTTTTGGGCTGGGCTTTTTGTTGCGTACTCGTACATGCCGCTGGTCGAACAGATATGATCTGCCAGTTCCAAAATTGCCGGTGGGCATTCTGGGTGAACCATAAATGGTGCATCGGGATGTTCAGCTTTAGCTTGCTTTATCTCAGCAACTTTTAGCTGGTCGTGGGTGGGGCAAAAGCCTTCCCAGAGGATACACTCTTTTTCCGGCACCTGACTAGCAATATAGTGACCTAGGTTACGGTCGGGAACCAGTAACAGTTTTTTCGCTTCAATTGAGCGAGCGACACTGATGGCATTGGAGCTAGTGCAGCAAATGTCACTTTCGGCTTTTACGGCGGCACTGGTATTAACATAGGTGACAACCGTAGCGTCTGGGTGCTGTTGTTTTAACGCCCGCAAGCTCTCTGGGGTTACCATGTCAGCCATTGGACAACCGGCATCAGCCCGTGGCAATAGTACCGTTTTCTCAGGAGCGAGAATCGCAGCACTCTCGGCCATGAAGTGGACGCCACAAAAAACGATAACCTGTTTATCGGTATTTTCAGCTTCTATTGATAGTGCCAGAGAATCACCTGTAATATCGGCAATTTCCTGTATCTCATCGCGCTCATAATTATGGGCGATTAAGAGGGCGCCACGCTCAGCAGCCAGTTGCTTGATTTGTTGTTGTAACGATTTTTGATTCATCAGTCTGTGTCACCTTTGTATGCAGAATAAAAATGAGCCTGAATGGTAGACTAAAGTTTCTTGATATGTCAATCACTTCAGCGGTTCCGAACGCTTGACAGCGGTTAACTCTAGGGCTATCCTCGCCGGGTTAACCACGTTATAAGTGGTAGGCAAATAATTAAGCTGAGAGGAAAACATATATGTTTGGAATTGGTATGACTGAAATGTTAATCATTGCTGCACTCGCACTGGTTATTCTCGGTCCGAAAAAACTTCCAGATCTTGCTCGCTCATTAGGTAAGGGGTTTGCTGAATTCAAGCGGGCGACAAACGAACTAAAGAGTACCATAGATTTGGAAATTAAAGCTGAAGATGAGCGTCATAACAAGGCTGTTAAGCTGAATGAAGACGCAAAAAGTGCTACTAGCAGCGAAAGTATAGAGACAGCCGCAAGCGCTGAAAGTGAGTCTTCTACTGCAGAAGTCGTCGCAGAAAAACTTGCTGCTAACGCCGATGATGATGGATCAAAGCCCAATGTCTGATGGCATGGCAATATCAGAACACCTCGGAGAGCTACGTAAACGTTTGATGATTGCGGCGCTTTCGTGGTTAGTTGCATTTTTGGGCTGCTACAGTTTTGGGGAAAAACTGTTTGAGTATATTGCTGCACCGGTTCGACAGGCTCTTCCCGAGGGGAGTTCGTTGGTGTTTCTAAGTGCCACCGAACCATTTTTTACTATTTTAAAAGTGTCGGCGTTGGCAGGTCTGGTGGTTGCGTTCCCGATCATTGCTTGGCAACTCTGGAGTTTTATCTCCCCAGCTTTGTATGGGCACGAAAAAAAGCTCGCCTTCCCATTTGTGTTTTTTAGTTCCTTGTGTTTTGGCACCGGCACCTACTTTGGTTTTACCCTCGTTTTTCCAATGATATTCACTTTTCTGGTTGAATATGGAACCAATATTGGTGGGGTAAGCGCAATGTTGTCGATGGGGGCGTACTTGACTCTCTCTTCACGTTTATTGATCGCCTTTGGGCTAGTTTTTGAGCTGCCAATAGTTATCTTTTTTCTCGCACGGTTGGGAATTGTTGACCACAAATGGTTGGCTAAGAATAGAAAGTTTTCTCTGTTAATCGCATTTATTATGGGGGCAGTTTTGACCCCGCCAGATATTTTTTCTCAAGCATCGATAGCAGTCCCTTTTGTGGTTCTGTACGAAGTTGGCATTATTGTGGCACGCCTATTTGGGAAGAAAAAAGTTGTAGTTGATGAAGAAATAGAGGCGACAGAATAACTAACAAAACCAATTCGCAGATAGTTTTTAAATTTATTTATTCAATTTTTGTGAAAGACTTAATTTACAGTAGTATTTAATTAATCGAAAGCGACTAATTTCGAATAGAATATTTGAACGTAGACATAATTTTTTTATGTTTTCGATATACAGAAAAATGTG
>JADGED010000143.1:370-6344 GCA_016744555.1 Desulfuromonadaceae bacterium | reverse complement strand
CATCCCATCCACCAATATTTACATCACCGGCCGCCGTACTCGATGCCGGCATACTCAATAGGGCCGTGGTGACATCTTTAACCAATCCAGTAGGTACTTGAGGGAGTACGGAAAATGGCCATTCTGGGTATAGCCGGGTACTTATCAGGTATTCGAATCCACTCCTTTGAGTTTGCCTGTTTAACACTTTGAAATCCGCAAGAGCTATTTTTCCTTCTGCAGCCATCCTTTCAAGAGTATCTGTGCGAACTGTTCCAGCATCGGCTTCGCCTTTGAGAACGGCCATAACAACCGCATCGTGAGTTCCAGAAAATTTCAACAGACCAAGATCTTTCTCTGGATGGATCTTCTGTGCATAAAACTCACGCCAAGCAGCCAGCCAACCGCCTAGAGACTCCCGGTCAACAGCATAGAATGATTTATCGATAAGATCGTTCAACGTATTAATATCGGCACGATTCGCACGGGTAAAAATCACCCCCCCGTATAAAGGTTGAGGGGTATCTTCATGCAAGTTTATTAGCGTCGCAATCCGACTCAGGCCATGATCAGGTTTCAATGTTACATAATAGCTACTGTTCGTGATCAGAAAATCTATTCTTCTCGACATTGCTGCCAGCCGCACAGCTTCAAAATCCAGCGGTACAATTTCAAAATGGGTATCGTGGATTTTTTTACTTAAATATTCTGCAGTTGGTCCCCATTTTTTGAAGGCTTGGTCATGCCCGCGTTTGGCCAGAACGCCTATTTTGACTGTCGTGGATGGAATATTGTTAGCTGATATCAGGGAGGGAACTAAAAAAACAAAGATTAAGTTAATAGCTAGCAGACACAACAAATGTTGCAAGCATTGAGAGTAGAATGATCTTAGGTGAAGAATAACTTTTCTCATGATCAATCAAGTCCTTTAGAAAGTTGACCACCTTCTTAAAGTATAGAGGAACGAAAGAAAACATAGACAGACACTAATGTCAATAAATCAACATGACCCCAAGTCATTTCAAAAATCGCGTATTATTTAGACTAAATTTATTATAGATCCAGCGAGACAACACACGTTGTTGATCATAGATGATTTTCAAATCTTAGCAGTTGTGAAACCAAACCCAACCAAGCTACAAACACTTCCAATACGTCACCAAATATCCTCTCAAAATACGATCTCATATGTCTAAGGGGTTTTGAATTGGATTTAATGGCAGGTTTCAAGCAAGAACAGGTGGTTGGGTTAGCAATAATATGCAATAAAGCTCTACCAAACATTATACATGCAACCTCACCAACTGAACCATTCCACATGAATATTTTTTAAATAAGTCTTTATTAACACAACATAATCGTCTAGAATTAAATCTAATCAGTTTTTTCAGCTAGATGGAGGGTTACGATTAAATGGTGCGCTATGGGATATTGATATTTGCACTGCTAAGCTCAATGCTGAGCTCAGCTTTTGCAGGCCAGATCTTCGGCACTATCAAAGATGCCAAAACTGGCCACCCAATCAGCGGCGTTGAACTCCGTAGTGCTGATGCTACCGCCACTAGCGATAACAGTGGCTGCTTCATAATCTATACAGACCATAACGATATAGTTGTTCGCAAACCGGGATATTTACCGCAACAAGTTACCGCTACAAGCTCAATCCATTTGCAGCTACAGCCATTTTCCCCTAGGGCACTATACCTCTCGTATTGGGCTGCAGATAGCGACTCCCGCCGCAATAATCTACAGGAATTAATCACTAAAACCAGTATGAATGCGCTGGTTATCGACCTTAAATCATCTCGCGGTGATATCGCATTTCGTAGCAATGTCCCTTTGGCTCGGACTGTTGGTGCTCTTAAAGTACGCACCTTAAAAGATTTGCCAGAATTCTTGACAACCTTAAAGCGACAAGGGATATACACCATTGGTCGCATTGTCGTATTTAAAGATGATGCTCTAGCTAAAAACCGTGAGGATATTGCAATCCATACGGCTGAGGGTGACCTGTGGCAAGATCGAGAAAAAATCAGTTGGACCGACCCATTTCAAACTGAGGTGTGGGATTACAACATTGCTATTGCTAAAGAAGCTGCGGCTTTAGGATTTGATGAAATTCAATTTGACTATATTCGCTTCCCAGCAAAATCGAATCTGCAGTTTTCTCAAACCAATACTGGTGAAAATCGGGTCGCGGCCGTCAACGGTTTTTTACAACAAGCTAAACAACAATTAGCGCCGTATCCGGTAATGATATCTGCCAATATTTTTGGCTATACCTGCTGGAAGCACAAAGATCAAAAGATTGGGCAACGCTTAGTTGATTTGGCTCAGCACGTCGATTACTTGTCCCCCATGCTTTATCCATCTGGCTTTCCAGACGGAATTCCCGGATATTCGAATCCGATCCAGCACCCCTATGAAGTTGTTGCCCATTCGCTGCAGCGGGCAATAAAAAATACCGGTCTTCCTGCGGTGCGGTTTCGCCCATGGCTCCAAGCATTTAAAGACTATGCCTTTGATCGAAGAAAGTTTGGTATTGCAGAAATTTCACCACAAATAAATGCCAGCGATACTGTTGGTAGCCATGGTTGGATGTTATGGAATGCCGCTAGCCGCTTCAGTTTAGCGGGGCTACCTGCTTTGAAAAATTTGAATATAGCAGAAGGTTCGGCGAAAGAAAAAGAACCTGCAACCCTGACGCAAACGCCAAAAACCAAAGAAGAGTACCCATTACTCTAAATTTCATAGTTTAAGCGAAGAATAAAAACACCAACAGCGTCACTATTGCCCCCAGTAATCCACCTAGCAAGACCTCGGTAAACGTATGAATCTGCATAGCTAACCTGCTCTTACACACCATCAATGCAAGTAGTAACACCAAAGCTCCAGCCATAAAATTGTGCCCAAACCAAAAAGTAGAGACAACAATTGAAAATGCTATTGCAGCGTGACCACTAGGAGTTCCACCATGCAATGGAGAGCCATGATTGTAACGAGACTTAAACAGAACCACCAAAATCGCCACCATCAGTAGCGCACCTAACTGTACCGCCCCTTGAGTCTCTTTAACTAAAGTAGGCGTGCTATCAAAGAGGGCAAATAGGTATCCTGATAATACTAAATAACCAAGTACCACAGCGGCAATACTGGTAACCAACACAGCTCCAGCAGCTACATCTTTGGCCCGTTTAGCTAACTCGTGATAATCAGCGGTAACTAAATCAACCACCGCCTCAATGGCTGTATTCATCAATTCGGCAAACAAAACCAGAACCGCAGCCAATACTAAGAGAAAAAACTCCAGTGCCGATACTTGGAAAAATAGTGCCATAAAAATAACGACTAACGCAGCGTATAGGTGATAGCGAACATGGCGCTCGCTTTTAGCCGCCCAGATAATTCCCTCAATGGCACAATTAAAGCTTTCAAGCCAATTTGTTGGTTTCATAACCATCCCTCACAAAAAAACTCTATTATCTAAAAATAACAGCTAGCAGACAAAGTACAATCGAGATTCTCCATTTACTCCCACAACAAAACCAGCTAGTCTCTGAACTTTGTGCAAATAGCCTACGCAGGTGAACTGTTTTACTACTTTTACCAATGGATAAAATCAGGAGATCAAAACAAATGAGTGATGATAATTTTTCTGCCGATGAAATGAATGAAGACGAAGGTAGTTTTGCCGACATGTTTGAAGCCAGCATGGGAGAAGTTGGTGAACCGCTAATACCCGGCAAAAAAATTACTGCCACCATTTTGCAAATTGGCTCGGACTGGTGTTTTCTCGATGTCGGGCAAAAAGGGGAAGGGGTATTATCATGTGCCGAGCTGCTCGATAGCGATGGGGAAAGACAATACGAAGTTGGTGATGAAATTTCGGCATATTTCCTTTCCCGCTCAGGGGGCGAATTACGCTTTACCACTAAAATTGGCGGCACCGGAGCTGGAACCGAACAACTTGAAAATGCCTTTCATAGTAGTATTCCAGTTGAAGGAACCATCGAAAAAGAGATCAAAGGTGGCTTTGCCATTAAACTTGCCGGTAACATCAGAGCATTTTGCCCGTTTTCACAAACTGGATTACGCCAAGCGGAACCTGCCGATTTGATTGGCCAAAGCCTCGCATTTAAAATCAGTCAGTTTAGCGAAGGGGGTCGCAATATCGTCGTTTCACACCGAGCTATTCTTGATGAAGAGCGAGAGCAGCTGCGCATCGGCTTGCGCGAAACCCTTAAAGAGGGGATGGTGGTAAAAGGTACCGTAACCAACATTCGTGAATTTGGCGCCTTTGTCGATATAGGTGGAATTGAAGGGCTACTACCTATTTCCGAAATCAGCTACGGACGTGTGGAAGACGTCAACGACATTCTCAGCCTGGAGCAAGAGCTGGAAGTTGCAATTAAACGGATCGATTGGGATAACAATAAATTTTCCTTCAGCCTGCGTGATACCCAAGCCAACCCTTGGAACAAGGTCGGCTCGATCTATAAAGAGGGGCAGCAATACCCCGGCAAAGTAATTCGCTTGGAGCAATTTGGTGCCTTCGTCACCCTTGAAGATGGCGTAGACGGTCTGCTCCATATTTCCAAACTTGGCAACGGCCAAAGAATTCGTCACCCTCAAGATGTCGTCAGTGTCGGTCAGCAGCTCCAAGTTGTGGTAGAAAAAATTGACCTAGATGAAAAACGGATCGGCTTGGCACTGGTAGGACAGCAGGATGAAAACACCGAAACCAGTTACACCGAACAACCAAGCAGCAGCGCCGGGCTTGGTACCCTAGGCGACCTACTAAAAGCCAGCCAACAGAAAAAAACTAGCAAAAAACGGAAATGAGAAAAACCACCTCCAGATCTGCAGTCCTTTTTTCGGTCTGCGTAGCCCACTTTTTGATGCCATTTATGATGTCGGCAGTGGGAATTGCACTGCCTACCATAGGGAATGAATTTGCGGCCAGTGCGATCCAGTTGGGGATGGTCGAAACTACTTACGCCCTATCGGCATCCATTTTTTTATTGGCGATGGGGCGCTTTGGCGACATTTACGGGCGCCGAAAAATATTCCAAATCGGTTTACTAGTTTTTGCTTGCAGTGGCGGCTTAATTTCCCAAGCTTGGTCGATCAATATTATCATCGCCTTGCGGTTTTTACAGGGGATGGGCGGCTCGATGGTTATGGCAACGACAACAGCTATGGTGGTCTCGGTGTTCCCGCCCAAAGAACGCGGTAAGGCCTTGGGAATTGCCATTGCCAGCGTCTATGCCGGTATCTCATGTGGCCCTTTTATCGGTGGTTTTCTTGTCGAAGCCTTGGGCTGGAGATCCCTTTTTTACCTTATCCTTCCCCTCGGCATTGGTACTTTTTTCATTGTTAAACTTAAAATCGTCGATGACTGGGCCGAAGCAAAAGGAGAACCTTTCGATTGGATTGGTACTATTATCTACGGTTCCTCCATCCTCTTATTGGCCATCGGTACTTCTAATTTAAGCCAAGGGTGGTGGGCGTGGTCACTATTTCTGTTGGCTAATTGTGGCCTAGTACTATTCGTTGCAATCGAAGCCCGATCACCATTCCCTTTACTTAACATTGATTTGTTGCGTAAAAATCGCATTTTCGCCCTCAGCAACCTTGCCTCACTGTTTAATTATGCCGCCACCTTTGGCGTCACTTTTTTCCTAAGCTTGTACCTACAATACGTCAAAGGGATGGGGCCACAACAAGCGGGGAGCATACTGATTGTTCAACCTATTGTACAGACGTTCCTCTCTCCTTTTTGTGGCAAATTATCTGATCGCTTACCTGCTGCTTGGGTCGCTACTTGCGGCATGGCTTTTTGTGCATTAGGTCTGGCATTAGCAACTAATTTAGAAGTAAATACGCCATTAACGACAATATTTTTACTTTTGGTGCTACTTGGCACTGGCTTTGCCCTCTTCTCAGCTCCAAATGTAAGTATGATTATGGGTAGCGTCGAACCCCGCTACTTGGG
>JADGED010000143.1:0-360 GCA_016744555.1 Desulfuromonadaceae bacterium | reverse complement strand
TGGGTATAGCTTCTGGTCTTAATGCCAGCATGAGAACCCTAGGTATGTTATCGAGCATGATGATTATTACTCTGATTTTTTCTTATTTAATGCATGGGCAAGCGGTAACCACAGAAACCCAAATAGCATTTTTAGCTAGTATGCGCATGGCATTTCTGATTTTCTGTGGACTTTGTATTATCGGGATTGGTTGTTCTTTAGGACGAGCCGGTAGGGGTAAAAGGATTTACAAATAGGTGGACCAACAATAACATAACCTACCACTGGAACCTTTCCTCCACATCGTAGTACCTCCGACGAAGTAAGAGCCAAACTTGAATTAGGCATGCCAAGCTCCTGCGATTTTACAGCTAGTATAGC
>JADGED010000142.1 GCA_016744555.1 Desulfuromonadaceae bacterium | reverse complement strand
GGACATAGTTAAGCAGTGCAATGGCGCTGTTGATCATCCAGATGCCAAACTCGGTAGCAATCGGCACGTTGATAAGTTCCGCTTTGGGGAGCACGGTTAATGCCCAGTTTTTCATGGCGGCCAATAAGGGCCAGGTATAGTTGGTTATTTCATAGCCCCAAACAATAGATAGTTGATAGGTAAGGTAGATAATTGCCCCAAGGACCGGAAAGGCTAACCACTTGTTCAGTACAATGCGGTCGATTTTATCGGTCAATGTGGCAAGATTTTGTTTTTTCTCTTTGACGCACTTGTGGTAGACGACATCGGCGCTGTCGTAGCGGGTGCGGGCAAAGGTTTGGTCAACATCTAGGTCGAGGGTCGTATGGATTTTTGCAGTTATATCTTTGATTGTGTCTTTGCTAATGTTGACGCGATCGAGGACTACCTTGTCCGCCTCTAGTGCTTTTATCGCCAGCCAGCGTTTGGATATAGTTGAATCAATCTCGATCATGTTTTCGATTTCGAGAATGAAGCTTTCAAATTCCATATAGTCAATTCTAAAGGGTTCGGCAATTGCCGTTTTCCCCGCTTGCGCGACCGCTTCCAGAATTTCCCTTTTTTTCCCCCCTTTTTTGGTAGCAACGGTTTTAATGATGGAGATGTTTAACATCTTTGCCAGTTTGTCGATGTCGATATCCAGTTCACGCCGTTCGGCAATGTCCATCATGTTCAGTATCATTACCAGAGGCTTGCCAAGCTCCAATAATTGAAAGGTCAAATAGAGGTTGCGCCGCAAGCTCGAGGCATCGACTACGTTGACGATGACATCGGTCCCCTCTTCAAGGAGAAAATTTTTGGCAACGGTCTCTTCCAGTGAATAGGTGCTGAAGGAGTAGGTGCCCGGGAGATCGACAATTTCAAATTGTTCTCCCTGAAACTTTAAGGTCGCCGACTTTTTGTCAACGGTAACCCCTGGATAGTTGGCAACGTGTTGATTTACGCCGCTGAGCAGATTGAAAATGGTTGATTTGCCACAGTTTGGCTGCCCTGCTAAGGCTACTTTTGTCATGCCAGTTTTACCTTTAATAGCGCTGCTTCACTTTGCCTGATGCTGATCAGGCAATTATGAATTCCAATTTCAATAGGGTCGCGAAGAGGAGCATTTCTCATCATTGTTATTTCAGTGCCGGGGATAAACCCCATGCTAAGAAGTTTTTGCTTTAACATTCCTTCAGCTGCACAATGTTGGATTACGCCTACCTGATTTTGCTTAAGGTCAGATAGGTATAGTGCTGGTTTTGTCGTTTGTTTCACAAGTTCTCCTGCTGAAATAAAAGTTAATTGTAACGAAGCTAACGGCTACATATTAGCCTTAATCAAATCATTCATTCTGTGACTTATGTCACATTATGATAACTTATTTCATTTTCAGGATTGGTGTGGAAGGTAGGATTATAACCATTGACTTAGCTTGGTAGTCTTATAGTATAATGTGCTAACAAATTTAATTGTGTGGTAAAGAACTATGTTAACTTTAAGGCTATAATCTCACCCTTAATCTCTAGTCAAAAATATGTACCAACTAGGTTTCTAGTGCTAAACTATTGGCCCGCTAGAATTATTATATTTTGATAAGTAAATAGAGAAAAAACTGCATTAAGAATAAGACAGTTACATGAAGAACAACTGGAAAACTTCCTTAAAAGATCAGCGCCGGAGAAAACGGCGTAATCGCATTTTACTCCTTTGTGTTGCCGTCTTATCGCTGGCTAGCATTGTATGGTCTTTTATTCCGAAAACAGCTGTTACTGATATGGCTGTTGTCCCGAATGTACTAGAGACAGAGCAACTCTCTGTGGATAAAACTCAACCGCCCCCACCGCCAGATAATATTTTTGTCCATAATATCTCTGCCGGAGATAACCTTAGTGTCATATTCGATACTATGTTGATCAACCAGCAAACTATGCTCAAGATCTTAGCTGCTGATGAGCAATTGTTGGCGCTTGATGTGTTGCGTCCGGGTAACCGTTTAATCTTTACCCTTGATAAAGAAAGTCGCGACCTTGAGTCGATGGAGCTGTTTGTCCACCTGGGTAGGCAGGTCATATACCAGCGTATCGATGCTGCCCACTTTGAAAGTCGCGAGATCGATATCCCCGGTGTTTGGGAACAGGAGTTGGTAGAAGGTGAGATCAACGGGAGTTTTATCCTCTCGGCTATTGATGCGGGATTAAGTGAGCAAGAAGCGGCCAATATCACCGACCTGTTCGAAAGTCGTATTGACTTCAGGCGCGACTTGCGTGCCGGTGACAGATTTCAGGTGGTGCGCAGCCTACAAGCTATTGGTGGTATGAAGACGGGGCAAAGCAAACTTATCGGTATTAGGATGAGTGGTAAAAATTATGATCATGATGGTTTTCTTTGCGAGGATGGGAATTATTATGACCATGGTGGCAAGAGTTTAGCCAGGGCATTTCGCCGTTATCCGTTTAGCGGCCATTATCGGATTAGTTCTTCATTCAACCCAAGACGTCGTCACCCGATAACGAAACGGATTTCGCCGCATAACGGAACCGATTTTGCCATGCCCACAGGAACCACTATATTTTCGGTTGGTGATGGCGTTGTCACACGGATTAAAAATCATCCCTATGCCGGTAAGTATGTAGAGGTAAAGCATGGTGAAAACTATAAAACCCGCTACCTCCATCTTAGTAAGTTCCTAGTTAAGCGGGGGCAAAAAGTAAAACGTGGGCAACGTATAGCTATGTCTGGCAATACAGGGCGCTCAACTGGTCCTCACCTACACTACGAACTGCATATAAAAGGCCGGGTCGTAAATCCGGTTAAGGCTAAAATACCAATGGCCGCATCTATTCCAAAAGAGAACCGGGAAGCATTTCGTAGTAGGGTGGCAAAATTCACTGCAATGATGGAGACGGGTGAGCCAACTCAGCTAGTCCATTATGGGCAGCCCAAAATGGAATCTTTGTGATCTTGATCAGCCCGGTTTACTTTTAATGTATTTACAATGGAGGTTATGGTGAAACAATCAATGCAGTTCAAGTTGTTTGATAGCCATTTTCACGTTATTGATAAACGCTTTCCTTTGGTCGCTAATCAAGGGTATCTGCCCGATAGTTTCTCTACCGCCGATTATTTGTCCCATACTAAAAATTATACAATTGCAGGTGGTGCAATTGTCTCTGGCTCATTTCAGGTATTTGATCAAACCTACCTTCTTACCGCATTGGCAGAACTTGGACCCACTTTTGTTGGTGTTACACAACTTCCCGAAACGGTTACTGATGCCGAATTGTTACGTCTCGACCAAGCTGGGGTAAGGGCGGTACGGTTTAATTTAAAAAGAGGTGGCTCTGCTGGAGTAGAGAGCTTGGAGCGTTTTGCCCAGCGGGTACACGATGTGGTTGGTTGGCATACAGAGCTGTATGTCGATGCTATAGATCTCGCCGACTTGCATGACACCTTAATCAAGTTACCAGCTGTTTGTATTGATCATCTGGGTTTATCTGCCGCAGGATTGCCAAGCTTGCTGGCATTGGTAGAAAAAGGTGTTTATGTCAAAGCAACTGGGTTTGGTCGGGTCGATTTTAAAGTTAAGTCTGCTTTGCAGCAAATTGTCGGAATCAATCCTGCTGCTCTAGTATTTGGCACCGATTTGCCTTCAACTAGAGCCCCACAACCATATTCTGATGATGATTACCTTCTTGTTATTGATGCTTTAGGGGAAGAGATGGCGCAACAGGTCTTTTATGCTAATGCGCTTAAGTTGTATAGACCGCGAGTGCAGGGTTAGCTTAAAGGTAGAGGGGGAAACAATAGACTGTCTCTAGTGGTCTTTAGTTTAAGCTATGCTTATGCGGTTTCATTTCCGGCTCGCCACCATTCGCTGTGCTCAACCTTATTCTTCCTGAAACGAAACCTCTTCAGCTGAAAGTGGTACATTTGTCCTTATCGCTAGAAGCGTTTTTTACTTTTCATTACCGATTTAACCATCTTGCTAAAGTCTTTATCTTTTTTCCTTTTTTCGACATACGACATCTGGTTGAAGTCCGACTCTTTTTTCATTTTTATATAGTTATCATAACGTTGTACTTCTAATTTTCCAGCGCCTATTGCTGCTAAAATAGCGCAGCCCTTTTCGCTTTTATGGGTGCAATCGGCAAACTTACATTGTTGAGCTAGGGCTGAAATTTCGCTAAATGTCTCATCAAGGCCCGAATCACCGGCCATGCTGCCGAGTTCTCTCATCCCCGGGGTATCGATTAATAACGCCCCATTCTCTAGCCGAATTAGCTCCCTGCTGGTTGTTGTGTGTCGCCCTTTGCTGTCTTTTTCACGCACCGCTTGGGTGTTGAATTGTTCCTCCCCGATGATGCTGTTCAGCAGGGTGGTTTTACCGACCCCTGAAGAACCTAGGAGGCAGTAAGTTTGTCCTGCAATCAAGGAGTTTTTGATTGTATCGATATTATCGCCGCTGATATTACTAATTGCCAAAACATCTATCTGTTGGGCAATTATTGAAATATTGATTTTTATTTCTGCGATTTCTTCTGCCGTTACAAGGTCGCACTTGCTCAAAATTATTACTGGTGTGATGTCGCTTTCGTTTACCATGACCAGATAGCGTTCTAATCGCCTCAGGTTAAGGTTGTCATCTACCCCTTGGACGATAAAAGCGACGTCGATGTTAGCAGCAATAAGTTGAAAATCTACCGTTTTGCCTGCGGTTTTTCGTTTCAGCAGGGTTTTGCGTGGTACAAGCCCATGGATTATGGCATGGCTATCATCGTCGTAAAAAGCGGCATAAACCCAATCGCCAGTGGTTGGTAGATCTAAGGGAGAGCTTGCCGTATAAAATAAATTTCCTGCCAGCTCGGCAAATACTTCGCCATCGCCTTTGGTTACAGTGTAGCTATCTTTGTGTACCGTTACGACCCGTGCTAAGTCATGAATCGCCGCTTTTTCATTGTCAAGATGGGGGCGAAACCAGTCGTTAAATCCTATCGTTGCTAACTTATCCATGGGCTTGTCTCTTGTGATCCTTACTAAAACGGGGCTCATATAGTTTGTTGAGGTCTATTTTAGCAGGCAGTGACTCAATAAAAAAGCCCCGATTCTAAAAGAATCGGGGCTTTTGAATCGACAATGTCAATTTTCTTATTCGTCGGCCATACTTACTTTCCACTCTTCCCAAACTTTGCCAACTAACTCAATGCCTGGTTTGAGGGTCTTTTTACCTGGTCTCCAACCTGATGGAGTAGCTTCTCCACCTTTGGTTTCGCGAACAAGCTGGAACGCTTGCAATTGGCGTAACGTCTCATTAACATTTCTTCCAACTGGTGGGGTCAGTACTTCGTAACCTTGAATCACACCATCAGGGTCGATAATGAAACGGCCACGGTTTTCAACTTTAGAACCTTCGTTGAAAATACCGTAAAGCTTACCAATATCGCCACCGGCATCAGATAGCATTGGGAATGGAACGCCGCCATCAACCATTTTTGAAAGCTCTTGATCGTTCCAGATTTTGTGGGTAAACATGCTGTCAATACTTACAGAAAGTAATTCAACACCAAGCTCTTGAAACTTTGGGTATTTCTCGGCAACTGTCGAGATTTCGGTCGCTCAGACAAATGTGAAATCGCCGGGATAAAAACAGAGTACTACCCATTTTCCCAAGTAATCAGAAAGTTTAACATCACCAACAAACGCACCCTTGTGGTAACCCGGAGCAATAAAATCTGGAGCTTTTCCTCCTACGTGAACCATGCTTGCCTCCTTTTTGCTAGCCGCTGGTGAAATAGTTTCTTGGGCATCGGCTTCTGTGTCGGCTACAACAGCGGAAGCGGCAATTGGCCTTTCACAGCCAGCCCCTTGTTCTTCACTCATACAAAATCCTTTCTTCAGTAATTTGTGAGGGAATTTATATTATAGCCAAACCATTTATTAAATCAATGCTGCATTCGGTTTAGATTATTTTTTTGAATGTTGTTTGTAGTGATTTATTAAACCGTTGGTTGAGCAATCGTGGTTATCTACGGGGAGATCTTGGTTTAATTCTGGTAGGATAGCTTTTGCGAGTTGTTTCCCCAGCTCTACTCCCCACTGATCAAAAGGATTGATGTTCCAAATTGCCCCTTGGGTAAAGATTTTGTGTTCATACAGCGCAATCAGCGTGCCAAGGGTGGCTGGAGTAAGTTTGTGGAATAGGAACGAACTACTGGGACGGTTGCCGGGGAAAACTTTATGGGGGAGTAATTGTTTAATTCGCTCCGGACTTAACCCTTCGCTTTCAAGTTCTACTTGAGCTTCAGCTGTGGTTTTCCCTTGCATCAAAGCTT
>JADGED010000141.1 GCA_016744555.1 Desulfuromonadaceae bacterium | reverse complement strand
GTTAACACCCCTTGCAGGTTACCCCACACATCATTGAAATCGATATTTGTGCTGGTAGTTTTACCACGAAGTCCAAAATCGCCATCAATGTTAATGGCCCATAGGTAGAAGGGAGCAAACTCAAACTGCCAATTATCCTTTTCTTCAGAAAAAGCAATTACTGGGGAAATAACAACACTGATGAATGAGATTAAAAACAACAGTTTTGATTTGATTATTTCTGACATACAGATGCCAAGAATGTCTGGGATTGAATTACTACGGCAGATAAGGGAGCAGGATAATGATGTTACCGTTCTGATGATTACGGCATTTTCTTCTACTGAAGAAGCCGTAACTGCTATGAAGTTAGGAGCATACGATTATATTACCAAACCATTTAAAAATGATGAAATACGTTTGGTGATTAAAAATGCATTGGAGCGGGGGCAGTTAAAGCAAGAAAACCGTCTACTAAAACAGCAACTTGGGCAACGTTTTTCATTTAAGAGTTTAGTTGGAAAAAGTCCAGCTATGGCAAAGCTGATTGCCTTACTAGAGCGGGTAGCACCAAGTGAAGTTAATGTTTTAGTTACTGGTGAAAGTGGTACTGGTAAAGAATTGGTAGCTAAAGCACTTCATCAAAATAGTAGTCGTAAAGGCCATCCATTTGTACCGATAAATTGCGGAGCTATTCCTGAAAACTTACTTGAAAGTGAATTGTTTGGTCACGAAAAAGGTGCATTTACTGGAGCTGATAAGCGTAAGGAAGGGCTGTTTGAATCGGCAAATGACGGTACTTTATTTTTGGATGAGATCGGTGAATTGCCGATGGGAATGCAGGTAAAGTTATTGCGCGTTTTGCAAGAGCGTGAATTCCGTCGTGTTGGTGGAACAAAAGATTTACCCCTTAATATTCGTTTAGTTGCAGCTACAAATCAGGACTTAGTAGAAAGAATTAAATCTGGAGATTTCAGAGAAGATTTGTATTACCGCTTGAATGTTGTTTCAATAGAGTTACCACCACTACGATCGCGTTTAGATGATATTCAATTATTAATAAATAAATTTTATTATCGATTGACCGGTAAAGAAGAATGTTTGATTCAAAAAGAGGCAATGGAGCTATTGCTTAATTATGATTGGCCAGGCAATGTACGTGAATTAGAAAACCTTGTTGAGCGATGTGTAGTACTAGCTGAAGCTGATGAATTAACGGTTGATTGTTTCCCTGCGCAAATCATGAAAAAAAATTGTACTTCATATGAAGGGTTATGTCCTTTGCCAGAAGATGGGATAGATCTTGATAGATGGCTAGAAGGAATAGAAAAAGCCATACTAATTAAAGCTTTAGAGAGAACTGGTGGGGTAAGAAAAAAAGCTGCAGAACTGCTGGGAATTAATTTTCGTTCAATCCGATATCGCTTAAGTAAGCTAGAAATTGGTGAAAGTGATTAATTTTGTAATTAAAAGTTGACAGTTTGTTCAGAATAACTAAAATAGGCAAACTCATGCCCGGGTGGCGGAACTGGTAGACGCAAGGGACTTAAAATCCCTCGGGAGCAATCCTGTACGAGTTCGATTCTCGTCCCGGGTACCATTTATAAAATAATCCCATTAGCTTACGCTGTTGGGATTATTTTTTTGGTTTATGAACGTTTGCTAGTTGCTTTTGCTATGGTCGAAAGCAATTGACATTAGTGTTTTTATATGATCATCTGGGTCGCTGTTTTACACGACTTTGGACATAATTTGATGCAACTTACTGATTTTGATTTTTCGCTCCCTGATGAATTGATAGCACAAACTCCTGCTAAACAACGTGATGCTTCGCGTTTGCTTTGTTTAGAGCGCAATTCTACTTCGATAGAGTCACGTCAATTTACCGATATTGTAAAATATTTTAGGTCTGGAGATGTATTGGTAGTTAACGATACCAAAGTAATTCCGGCTAGACTGTTGGGTCAAAAAACTACTGGCGGTAAGGTTGAAGTTTTTTTGGTGCGTGAGCACCATGAGGCTGATAGTGAAAATGAATGGCTTTGCTTAACGAAAAGCTCTAAGCCTTTGCGGGTTGGTACCGTAGTTAATTTTACGCCAGATTTTTCAGCTGAAATTATGGAAGAGATGGCATCACCGTATCGGCGGGTTAAGTTTAATTGTTCCGGTGATTTTATGCATCAACTAGATGCTGTTGGTCATCTCCCTTTGCCACCATACATAAAACGAGATGATTCAAACGAAGATCGTTCACGCTACCAAACAGTCTTTGCAAATGAAAAGGGTGCAGTGGCTGCTCCAACTGCTGGGTTGCATTTTACTAAAGAGATTTTGCAAAAATTGACTTCCGCTGGGGTTGAGATTGTTAATTTGACTTTGCATGTCGGAATCGGAACGTTTTTACCAGTGCGAGTTGACAATATCTTGCAACATAAAATGCATGCTGAACTTTTTTCCGTTCCGCAGAACACTGCAGATGCAGTAAATCGGGCGAAAAAAGAAGGGCGACGTATCTTTGCATTGGGTACGACAAGCGCGAGAGCACTAGAAACTGCAGCGAGCGATGACGGGATGTTGTTAGCTGGTAACGGTGATAGTGAAATTTTTATTTACCCCGGCTATAAGTTTAAAATTGTAGATGCATTAATAACTAATTTTCATTTGCCAAAGTCGACATTATTAATGTTAGTTTCGGCATTTGCCGGTCGTGATTTTATCCTCTCTGCATACCATCAGGCTGTAACTCAAAAGTTTCGATTTTTTAGTTATGGTGATTGTATGTTGATTCTGTGATTGTCTAGGTTTGAGATAATATGTCTGAATTTAAATATACCCTTTTAAACCAAGATCAATGTACTCAAGCTCGCCGTGGACAGATTCATACAGCGAGGGGAGTAATCGATACTCCGACATTTATGCCCGTAGGTACCCAAGGTACCGTTAAGGCGATGTTGCCTGAAGCATTGAAAGATATTGGTGCGCAGATTATTCTTGCTAATACCTATCATCTCTATTTACGCCCTGGTCACGACTTAGTAAGACAGCTTGGTGGATTGCATAAGTTTATGCATTGGGATCGCCCAATCCTAACTGATAGCGGTGGTTTCCAAGTTTTTAGCTTAGGTGAATTACGTAAAATTACTGAGGCTGGTGCAGCATTTCAATCACATATTGATGGCAGTAAGCATTTATTGACCCCAGAGTTGTCGATGGAAATTCAATTGGCCCTTGGTTCCGATATCGTTATGGTCTTTGATGAATGTATTCCTCATCCAGCAGAGCGTGCTTATGTGACAGATTCAACTAATCGTTCGGCTCGCTGGGCACAAAGGTGCCGAGAAGTTATACCACCGAAATCAAATGCTGCATTGTTTGGTATTGTCCAAGGTGGAATGGAGCTCGATTTGCGCCGTCAAAGTGCCGAACAACTACAGAATATAGGCTTTGAAGGTTACGCCTTAGGTGGATTGTCAGTTGGTGAAGAGATAAATTTGATGTACGATTTGATGGAATATAGCTTACCTTTATTGCCATCTGACCAGCCACGTTATGTAATGGGAGTTGGTACTCCAGAAAATTTGATTGAAGGAGTTGCACGTGGTTGTGATATGTTTGACTGCGTTATGCCAACTCGCAATGCTCGTAATGGACTTTTGTTTACTAGTTTTGGTAAGTTAAGCATCAAAAGGGCACAGTATCGTACCGATGAACAACCGCTTGATCCAGAGTGTCAGTGTTATGTTTGTAAAAATTATAGCCGTGCTTATTTACGTCATATGTACACTAGTAATGAAATTTTGGCATCGGTACTTAACACGCACCACAATCTTTACTATTATCAGCAGTTAATGGCTGGTATAAGAGATGCTTTGGCAACTGGAACTTTTACGGCATTTAAAAAAGAATTTTATCAAAAAAGAGAAAAACCGATAAGTTAGACGCATATTTTAATCTATAACACTTTTTAAGGAGAAAATTTCATGGCTTCAGAAGCTTTTGCAATGGCAGGAAATGCAGCTGCGCAAGGACAACAAGGGGCAGGATACCAGCAAATTATTATGCTTGTGGCGATGTTTGCTATTTTTTATTTTTTGTTGATTCGTCCGCAACAAAAACGCGCCAAACAACAAAAAGAATTAGTAGCTGGCCTTAAAGTCGGTGATAGTGCTGTTTCTGCTGGTGGTATCCACGGGAAAATTACAGCAGTTGATGACACTACCGTTAATTTAGAAATTGCAACTGGTGTTAAAATTAAAATTAACCGTGCTTCGGTTACCGAAGTTAAGCAATAATATTAGATTATTGATTATTTTAATCTGCCCATAAATGTTTAAAGGGAGACAAAATACAAATGTCCAATAGCCTAAAATTCAGGGGTGTAGTTGTTGTCCTATGCTTGCTCCTGTCGGTTTTTGCCATTACCCCGTCATTGATGCGAGATAGCTTACCCCAGTGGTGGCTTGATTCGTTCAATCCAATTCAACTGGGACTCGATTTGCAGGGTGGTATGCACCTTGTTCTTGGAGTAGATGTAGATAAAGCAGTTGAAAGTCGCGTTGACACAATTATTGATCAAACTGAATCACGCTTGCGAGAAAAAGATATAATTTTCAAGCGGCTTGAACGGCGTCAGGGTGACCGATTAGTTGTCATTGTATATGATGAAGAAGAGGGAGATAGAGTTGATGCTTTAATGGCAGAAGATTACCGCTCTCTCGAAGCTGAAACGTTCAGTGGCGTTGGCGGTTATATTGAAAAACACTTTCGTTTAAATGACACCGAAATTGAAAGTATCAAGGATTATGCTGTTCGGCAGGCATTGGAAACTATGCGTAATCGGGTTGACCAATTTGGTGTAAGCGAGCCTACTTTGCAACGGCAAAGTGGTAACCGTATCTTGATTCAGCTTCCTGGTGTAAAAGATCCAGAGCGCGCAATTTCTTTGCTTGGAAAAACTGCTCGGTTAGAGTTTAAGATGGTGGATGAAACTGCTAACCTTACAGATGCCTTAGCCGGAAAACTGCCGTCTGGTTCGCAATTACTGTATGAACGTAATGTTAATCGTGCGACTGGAGCAGAAACAGAAACTCCACTGGTGGTTATTGATAAAACTGTACTTACTGGTGATCTATTGTCAGATGCTAACGTTCGTATTGATACTCGTTTTAACGAACCTTATGTTTCTATCGATTTTAATGCAGTCGGGGCGAAGCGATTTGAGCAAATTACGGCGTCTAACGTTGGTAAGCGGATGGCAATTGTCCTTGATGATAATATTTACTCTGCGCCAGTTATTCGCGAGCGAATTGCTGGAGGTAGTGCTCAAATATCAGGTTCTTTTACCTCACAAGAGGCAACAGATTTAGCTATTATCTTGCGTGCAGGCTCTTTGCCTGCTCCGGTACAAATCCTCGAAAATCGGACTGTTGGCCCCTCTCTAGGACATGACTCCATTGCTAAAGGGATCAAGTCTATTTGGGTCGGTGCTGTATTTGTAGTTCTGGCAATGGTTATCTACTATCAATTGTCTGGTGTCGTTGCTGTTGTTGCATTGTCACTAAATATACTATTTATTACTGCAATGTTGTCTCTGTTTGGTGCAACTTTGACCTTGCCAGGTTTAGCGGGAATAGTGTTGACAATTGGTATGGCCGTAGATGCAAATGTGCTAATTTTTGAGCGAATTCGGGAAGAAGTTAGGTTGGGTAGATCACCCAAAATTGCCCTAGAATCAGGGTACAGCAAAGCCTTTGTAACCATCATTGATGCTAACTTGACTACCCTGTTAGCTGCCTTAGTTTTGTTCCAATTTGGAACTGGACCAGTGCGTGGCTTTGCCGTTACTTTATCTATCGGAATCATCGCTTCTTTGTTTACCGCAATTTTTGTATCGCGGTTCATTTTTGAACTTTTCATGAAAGGCCGCGAAGTTAAGCGGCTGAGTATATAAGGAGGCTTAACGGCATGCAGCTGATAAAGCCCGATATTAATTTAGATTTTGTTGGTAAGCGTAAAATTGCGTTAATCGTCTCTGTTACTTTGATCTTAATAGGTCTTGCTTCACTAGTAGTTAAAGGCGGTCCCAATTACGGGATTGACTTTGCTGGTGGGACACTAGTGCAAGTGCAATTTGCCCAACCCACGGATGCTGCTGAAATTAAAAAAGCAATGGCAGGGCTTGAATTAGGAAACCCAGTGATTCAGAGCTTTGGTGACAATCAAAACGAGTTTTTGATTCGTGTTGAGCAAGCATCAGGTGAACTAAAGGGACTTTCAATTCAGATTCAAAATGCTCTGGAAGCTACCTATGATAAAGGTGATGTTGATATTCTTACAACTTTTCCTACCTCATTGGATCTTGGAGTAGATTCTAATAT
>JADGED010000140.1:433-6358 GCA_016744555.1 Desulfuromonadaceae bacterium | reverse complement strand
GCATTATGCAACTGCTCGTGGCGTTCAGGTTTCCCTGCAGAAATATAAAGAGCTGCAGGATATTATTGCTATTCTTGGTATGGACGAGCTATCTGAAGAAGATAGACAAGTTGTTGCCCGTGCCAGAAAAATCCAACGTTTCCTTTCTCAGCCGTTCCACGTTGCTGAGGTATTTACTGGTTCCCCAGGTAAGTATGTTGAGTTGAAAGATACCATCAGAGGCTTCCAGGAGATTCTCGATGGTAAGCACGATGCTTTACCAGAGCAGGCATTCTACTTGGTAGGTACCATCGAAGAAGCGATTGAAAAAGCTAAGGAAATGGCAGCCTAATCGGTTGAATGAATAGTTACAAAAGCAAAGGACAATCGTAATGGCTGATAATCTAAAGCTTGAAATGGTCACACCGTATAAGCGGGTACTATCGGAAGAAGTTGATGAACTAACTGCCCCAGGATTTGTGGGTGAATTAGGTCTCCTTCCTGGTCACACGCCGTTATTAACAACCTTGAAGGTTGGCCAGTTGACTTATAAAAAAGGCGGTGAAGTTTTTCATATAGCGGTAAACTGGGGCTATCTTGAAATTCAGGACGATACAATCACTGTTTTGGTCGATACAGCTGAGACGGCAGATGAGATTGATTTAGCTCGTGCTAAAGCAGCCTTAGGTCGTGCTGAAGATGCGCTCAGAACATTATCTGTTGAAGATAAAAAATATATGATTATGGAAGCTGCTTTGAAACGAGCTCTAGTTCGTATTCAGGTCGCTGGCGGCGGTCATTAAGAATTAAAGATAATATGTTACATTAGGCACCCCATTTGGGGTGCCTTTTTTTTGCTTATGATTTATAGAGTGGTGAGGTTTGTTTTATTCGCGGAACCGAGAGCGGTAAACAGTGGGCGAAATACCGACGACGTTGCTAAATAAGCGCCGAAAAGAGCTTAAATCATGATAACCTACGGCTTTAGTGATTGCGTCTAATGTATGGTCGGTTTTGATAAGTAATTGTTTTGCACTCTCGAGGCGCATTTTTTGTAAATATTCAAGCGGTGAAACCCCAGTTGCACGACGGAAGCGGCGTAAAAATGTACGCTCATTGAGACCAGAGAGTTTAACCATCATTTGTACCGTAACTTTTTTCCGATAATACTTATCTAGCCAACGCTGTACCTTCAGAACTTGATCATCAATATGTTCGCGGTTGCCTTTAAATTTAACAAAAGGTGCCTGTTTGCGCTCCTTGCCATCGATCATCATCATTCGGGCACAAACTTTTGCTAACTGTTTAGAACCAAATTTTTCAATTAGGTGGACAGCTAGATCTATGTGAGCGCCAGTACCGCCTGCACAAAGATAATTTTCACCATCAATAATCAATCTATCTATTTGTAAATTCACTTTTGGATAGCGCCAGCGGAAACGTTCTGCTAGCTGCCAATGGGTTGTAGCTTCTTTATTATTAAGGATTCCGGCTTCAGCAAGCAAAAAAGCTCCAGAGCAAGCACTGGCAACAATGGTCCCACTAGAATGCTGAGTTTTAATAAATTCTACCAATTCAACTTGCTCTAATAGTCGATCAGGTCTACCCATAACCCCAGGAACAATTAATAGGTTAATATCATTACAAGTAGAAATACTACGATTAGCAACAATTTTTTGGCCATTAAAGCAGGTGATATCTTCACCATCTATAGTAATTATTTCAGAATGGCAAAACAGTGCTTTAGCATTTTTAGACAACCGCTTATGTTCCCAGTTTGCTAAAGTCAGGAGATCGAGGATACCAGCTATTCCTGATTGAAGACAATTATCATAAGCCAAAATGGCAACATTTAACATGTACGTCCCTTTCCATTTATTGAAACCTTAACCCATGTATCCAGAGTTAAACATTTCATTTAATCCACCAGCTATATCCGAACCAACTTGCGACGCCAAGCCCTATAAGCTCAAGTACAAATAGCCATAAAACAAATTTTTTTTTATCACCAGCAGGGTGAATTTGTTTCGGTATTAAGTTATTGAAATCTGAGGACATGTTGTTCCACGCCTCTTTAAAGACACTATCAGGTTTATTTTTGTTGCTCATGAATATTTTTAACTCTTAGAATTTGTGTAAAAAATAGGAACTGTAAATACCATATTGCAAAATTTATAAAGGAATAAAATATATAATACAATAGAATGCTCAAAATAGGAGTGTAAACCGATAAAAATAAGTACTAAACTACGTAAGTGGCTTACATATAAATAAAGTAAATTAACTTTTGAGTTGCATATGTGAGAGCATGATAATGCGAACTTGATTCAAGTATTGAAGCAAGGTTACGACTGAAACAGATTGTAAAGTGAGGCAAACCTATACTAATGGAAATTGAATTTTGGCAATATATTAGTGTGTTTTTGCTAATTGGGTTTTCAGGCTTTATCGACTCAATTGCTGGTGGTGGTGGGCTTATTTCTGTGCCGACCTATCTTGCTTTGGGTATGCCGGCTGACTTGATTCTTGGGACGAACAAGTGCGTTAGTTCGAGCGGAACAACATTCGCTGTTTTCCGTTATGTGAAAAATCGTACGATTATCTGGGAAACGGTAATTTTTGCAATTGTTGCCGCATTGATTGGTTCTGCAATAGGGGCTTCCCTCGCTACCTACTTATCGCGTAATTCAATTTTTATCCTTTTGCTAGTCGTAATTCCAATACTTTTTACCTTGCAAGCCCGTTACATGCAGGCCGTAACAGTAAAACCACAATTGAATCGACTCCAAGTGATTAGCCGTGCAACTTTTTTGGGGTTATTTCTTGGCGGTTATGATGGAATTTTTGGACCCGGAACCGGAACTTTCTTGTTATTGGCATTTATGTTGTTACTTCATATGAGTAGTCGTGAAGCAAGCGCCAACGCTCGGATTGTTAATTACGCTTCAAATGTTTCGGCATTTATCTATTTCTTGATTCAAGGCAAAATCTTTTGGCCCGTGGCTGTAGTCGCAATTAGTGGTTCTATTTGTGGTAACTGGTTAGGTAGCGGTATGGTAATCAAAAATGCTGATAAAGTGGTCATCCCCGTATTTCGTTTTGTCTTGCTGTTGCTATTAGTAAAATGTGGCTATGATTTGTTTTTGGGGTAAATAGTCGAAAATGGCATAAATAGTGCCATTAAACATACCGCCGCAGCCAATATCAGTTGTCGATATGGAGAGCATAATTACAGTTTTTCGAGAAATGATAGTGGCCGCTATGGTGGCAGCAGTATCGGCATTAATGGTTTCAAGATAGTCTTTTTTAGCACCATAAAAACCATTTACGACAGACTCGGCGTATTTTTTGTCTATTTCTTTATCAAATGCAGGAGTGAATTGTAATTGCTGCCATGACCAATTTTGAGCAGCAGAGTCGGCGACAAAAATTACATGTTCACAACATTGTTGTAGTGTTCCTTGTTGAAAAATAATTTGTCCACAAACTGGGCAGTGGAGGTCGACAGGTTCACTGCAAAACTCAAGGGTGGTGGTGGGAATTGACATCGATTTATCTCCTAACCAAGATTAGTTAGTAATTTATATTTGCCCTGAAGATTCAGCAGCAGTACACTACCACGTTTCGAAATCATAGCAGTTCAATCATTATTAAGTAAGAAAAGGATTAGGGCCGTGTATACCGAAAAAGTGATGGATCATTTTAATAACCCACGCAATGTTGGCACCATTGAAGAACCATCTGTAGTTGTCCAGGTTGGAGATCCCGGTTGTGGTGATACGTTGTTGCTGTGCTTGAAAATAAATAAAGATAAAATCGTCGATATAAAATATAAAATTTATGGTTGTGGTGCTGCTGTTGCAACCTCATCAATTGCCAGTGAAATGGCAATGGGTAAAACTTTAAATGAGGCTTTGAAAATAACTGATAAGGCGATAGCAAAAGCTTTAGGTGGGCTGCCAGATGAGAAGGAGCACTGTTCGAATTTAGCTGCAGGTGCTTTACGTGGAGCGATAAATGAATACCGCAAATCGGCATTGAAAAAAGGGTAATAAGCATTAGTAAGTTTACCACAGAGACACAGAGAACTCTGAGGAAAGGCTTAAACGCAGAAGCTTTTGGAGTTAAAGCAAAGCGCTAAATTCTTTTAAAGTTAAATGTCTCCCTATCCTTCTGGAAGAATTGAGTATGGGCTGTAGGCAAAAGCTGTGGCTTTGACCTTCTCTGTGCCACAGTGCTTCAGTGGTAAAAAATTTAGCCGCAATTATTTTTAGTGTTCAATTTTTGAAAGAAATTTTATGACATTATACATATTGATCCTGGCTGCCTACCTGATTGGCGCAATCCCGACAGGGGTAATACTGACTCGCTTAGTTGGCGGTGAGGATATTCGTAGTGCCGGTAGCGGAAACATTGGAGCTACAAACGTCTATCGGGTTGCAGGCCGCAAGCTTGGTCTTATAACTCTAGTTGGTGATTGCCTAAAAGGGGTTATCCCTTTGCTAATTGGCCAATATGGTTTTTCGCTTACAGAAATTGGAATTGCAATGGTGGCACTAGCAGCATTTATTGGCCATTGTTATCCTGTTTACTTAGGTTTTAAGGGTGGAAAAGGAGTTGCTACTGCGCTGGGAATATTCTTGGTGTTGTCACCAATGTCGGTATTGTGCTTACTAGGCATTTTTGGAGTTATTTTGTGGAAGTGGCGCTATATCTCATTGGCATCAATTTCCGCTGCGGCAAGTGTACCGCTATTGGTGTTTTTCTTTGAGAGCTCTGTCCCCTATGTTGTGGCGACCTTTATTATTGCTGTGTTGGTAATTTGGAAGCACAGTGCCAATATAGAACGTTTACGCAATGGTAGCGAAAATAAATTTAATATCTGAAAGTAACTATGCGTAAATATTCTTTATGGTTGGCATCTCTGGCTATTCTGGCCACACCAGTAGTTGCCCTTCTCGTTTATATTCAAATAGCAGTTCCGCTTGAGTTAACGGCACCAGTTCAAATTAAGGTTCGAGCTGGAAGTGGCCTCAGTAGTGTTGCGGTGGATTTAGAGCAACGGGGTGTAGTTCGTAATGCTTTAGTCATGAAACTATTGGCTCGGTTACAACAGCAAGGCGGTCAAATTCAGGCGGGTAATTATCTTTTTAGCGAACCTGCGACTCCAAGAGAGGTCCTTCGCCGTTTAATTGCAGGTGATGTTGAAAAAGTAAGTTTAACTATCCCGGAAGGATTTGCCTTGGTGCAGATTATTGAGCGGATAGCTGCGCAGGGCTTTGGGAAGAAAGCCGCTCTCGAGGCATTGGTAAGGGATCAAACGTTTATCGATTCTTTGGGAGTCGAGGCCGCCAGCTTAGAAGGTTACCTATTTCCTGAAACCTATCTATTTGCCCCCGGAATTTCGGAAAAAGCGTTGTTAAAGATGATGGTGACACAATTGCGCCGGCATATTGATAGTGAATTGAAGCAACAGGCTAAAATGCATGGACTGTCTTTGCATCAGTGGTTAACATTGGCATCGATAATAGAAAAAGAGACTGGTATTGTCGATGAAATGCCATTGATCTCATCGGTATTTCACAATCGCTTGGAACGGAGGATTCCGTTACAAACTGATCCTACCGTTATTTACTATGTTGAAGAAACTGCTTCTTGGTCTAGAACTGAAAACGGTGTTATTTTCGATGTTAGCGATAACGAAGTCACTCAGGTAATTGAAAGCAATGCTTATATTGATAATCCTGCAAACACAGCTTACATGTTCATGAATCCTAGAAAGATCTTTGTAGGCCTTCAATTGTCAATTGACTTATAATCGGAAAGTGAGTAAAAAATGAATAAAAACTTTAAAAAAGAGCCTATGGGTGAAAACTTTAAAGAATTGAAAAATGAAATTCGCAAAATTAGAAGTGAAAATCCAAATGGAATATTAGGTGTTAATTT
>JADGED010000140.1:0-423 GCA_016744555.1 Desulfuromonadaceae bacterium | reverse complement strand
ATACGGGTACAGAAACTGAATCTATCGTGTTCGGTCGCCAGCAATGGGGATTTTGCTGGGATGCCTTTTTTGCAGATCAAGATATGCAAGCTGCAAAAGGTATGTGGATAGGTATGAAGAACTTTACCGACCCTGTAAATGGTATTGTTTATACTCATAAGATTGTCCACAATGGACCGCGTGCAGTACCCGATGTTGAGATTCGAGAATATATGCCTCAGGAAATCAAATTAGTTGCTAGATACGCCCATCCAGAAGTTTTTGTGGATGAGAGCGAAGCAAGTGATATGATGAATGGAGCAAATGCTAAAAACGCTAAAAATGATTTTTTCATAAGTATTATCTTGCAATGGGAACGTTTCGAAATTCAAAATAATTACCAGAAATTCTCATCTTTAATAGTGGTATAACAGTATCATTTGG
>JADGED010000013.1:16049-20525 GCA_016744555.1 Desulfuromonadaceae bacterium | reverse complement strand
TTTACAGCTTTATCTCCAACAACATCAATGAGCTTGCGGGTAAAAGTTTAGAAAAAGTGACGACTACCCAGCAGAAACTAGTCGAGGTACAAAAATCGGCCAACATTGAAATGATTGCTATTCAAGAAGACCTTCAGAACACTTCAAAGCAAGCAGTCATTGCCCTTTATATTGTGTTTTTCGCTACCGTAATTATTCTCGGAATAGCATTTATGATTTTTATCCGCAGCATTACTAGACCAATAATGTCTACAGTCCATATGGCAAACGACCTTAAACTTGGACGCGTTGCCTCACGATTGCAAGTTGGAAACCGTAATGATGAATTTGGTGACATGGCACAAGCTCTTAACCATTTTGCCGAAGACCTGGAGCACGAAGTTGTTGGTGCTATGCAAAAACTGTCAAATGGTGACTTCAACATCGAAATAAGTGCAACCGATGACAAGGACCTAGTACGAACAGCCTTACTGCATACATCAGACCGCCTAAGCAACACCATGGCCATAATCCATGAAATAAGTGAACAAATTGCTGCAAACAGTGAGCAAGTAGCCTGCGGAGCACAGCTACTCTCTGAGGGAGCCAGTGCATCATCAGCTTCCCTTGAAGAGGTTAGTGCTTCAATGAACCAGATGGCATCCCATATTCAAGTAAGTGCAAATAATGCCGGAGAAGCCAACCAACTTACTTCAGAAATCAAAGGGATGGCGGAATCTGGCAACGACAAAATGCAAGAGATGGTTTCGGCAATGCTAAACATCAAAGAGTCGAGCCAGGATATTAGTAAAATCATTAAGGCAATTGACGAAATAGCTTTCCAAACAAATCTCCTTGCCCTTAATGCTGCTGTTGAAGCTGCCCGTGCCGGACAACACGGTAAAGGCTTTGCTATCGTTGCCGAAGAGGTTCGCAACTTGGCGGCTCGAAGCACCAAAGCAGCCAACGAAACTACTGAGCTTATCCAGACCGCAATTGACAAAACTGAAAACGGCACTAAGGTAGCTAACGAAACAGCCGAAACCCTTGAAACTATAGTGGATGGCATCACCAAAGCTTCTGACATAATGGAAGACATTGCCAAGGCTAGCAAAGATCAAGCCTACGAAATCAGTCAGATCAATACCGGCCTTTCCAATATAGATATGGTTATCCAGTCGAATACAGCTAGTTCTATAGAAAGTGCCGCTACCAGCGAAGAACTTTCCGACCGAGCTAAGATGTTAAAAACTCAGCTTGAACAATTTAGACTTAAAGAAGCAGGAATGGTATCCAACCAGATGGCTCTACCGCAACACCTCGACTAATCTCTAACAACAATCGAATAAGACAAAAAAAGGTGCATGGAATTCTTTCCACGCACCTTTTTTGTACTGAGTCCTAAGACAATTTACAACGCTTACCCCTGACAACGCTCGGCAATCAATGCAGCTATTGCATCAAGAAAGTCACTACCATCATTTAAAGAGGGGCTACGGAGAAAATGAACTATCCCCAAACTAGTGGCTAAAGTTCGGTACTGGATATCAATCTCTTCCAACGTCTCAATATGATCTGAAACGAATGAAATTGGTACCATCAAAACAGCGCTACGTTCAAGCGTAGAGAGTCGCTGCAACTCTTCTTCTGTCCCTGGTGTCATCCACTTTACCGGCCCGCTTCGACTTTGATAGGCAATTGACCAATCATAGTTACCTACACGCTGCATAATTGCTGCGGCCGACTCTTCAACCTGCTGCTGGTATGGGTCGCCTCGATCTATAAATTTTTGTGGTAGTGCATGAGCTGAAAAGAGGACATGAACCTCATCTCGCATCATATCGTGATAATGATCAAGTCCAGTAGTTATCCGGCTAGCTACGGCATCTAGATAGGCTGGCCAGTCGTGCCATTCTTCAACTATCTGATACTGCATCTGCGGATGGACCTTTTTGGCAGCTCGTTTAAAGTCGTTAACGCTACTTCCAGTAGTTGCACCGGTATAATGTGGATACATTGACACCACTACAGCGTTATCAATGCCTGCGGCTTTAATTTCACTTAACACATCCTCTCCGCGTGGATGCCAATAGCGCATAATGACGTACGGCTTAAACTGCTCACCCAACCTCTGAGCTATTCCAGCAGCTTGCTTTTGCGTCCAATCCAACAGCGGAGACTTTCCACCTATAGCACGGTAATTTTCCACCACTTTTTTTGCTCTAAAATGGGATATTGTCCGCGCAAATGGCTTTTGCAATAAAGCCCCAGCAGGAAGCTGGATTAACTCACGATCGGAAAAAAGATTATATAAAAATGGCTCAACTGCATCAAGCGAGTCGGGGCCACCCATATTGAGGAGAATTAACGCTGTTGACTTAGACATAATGATTCCGCAGGAAACGACGACAGACGGTGAGGAGTAAGGGGTTAGGCGTAAGAAGAAAAGTACCCACTTCACTCCTTACCACCTAACGCCTCACAGTATTACTTCTGGCTTAACCGATGCACACACTCAACCATATGAATAGCATTTTCTGGTGGTACCGTCGGTAAAATTCCGTGGCCTAGGTTGAAAATAAAACCTGGTTGTCCACCGTTTTCATCAAGGATGCGTTGTACCTCTTTCTCAATATAATCTTTTGGTGCATACAAAACAGTAGGGTCGAGGTTACCCTGAACCGCAACATTATCTCCAAGAATTGCTCTAGCCTTATCAACGTTAACATGCCAGTCAAGGCCAACAACATCACTACCAGCTTCCTTAACCAACTCAAGCATGGTGCCACCATTTTTAACAAAATAGATGATCGGCACACCGTCACGATCGAGGCCATCAATCAACTGCTTAACATATGGAAGAATATAGCGTTCATAGTCTTGTGGTGCCAACAAGCCACCCCAAGTATCAAAGATTTGAATAGTTTGCGCCCCAGCAGCAATCTGCATATTTAGGTAGCGCCGGTCCATCTCGGTTATTTTTTGCATCAAAGCGTCATAAAGGGGGAAGTCCGAATACATCATCTGCTTCAAACTTGCAAAATCTTTACTCCCCTTACCTTCAACCATATAGCAAGCCAAAGTAAAAGGTGCGCCACCAAAACCAATCAACGGTACGCGCCCCTCAAATGCAGTACGTAAACGCTTGATAATTGCGGGAACATAAGGGACAGCGGTAGCCATATCTTCCGGTACGGTTAAAGCATCAACATCAGCAGCGGTCCGAATCGGGTTGGCAAATACCGGACCAGGGACAAAATCAAGCTCCATACCCATTGGTTCGATAGGAGTTAAAATATCAGAAAACAAAATTGCAGCATCAGCATCAAGAATATCAATTGGCTGAATCGTTACCTCTGCTGCACGTGCAGGGTCTTTACACAGGTCGAGGAAAGTACCCCCACCTTGTGCTCGTACCGCTTTGTACTGAGGCAAATAACGCCCAGCCTGGCGCATCAACCAAACTGGAACTCGGTCAACTGGCTTGCACCAGCATGCTTTTATAAAATCATATTCAGTAGTCATTATCTTAAATCTCCATTCTAATATTTATGTAGAGTGAGACTAACAGTATCCACTCGACTATTTTTCTGCAGCTTCTTTCGCTAAGCGTTCCTTGGTCCGTGGCGGGATATAGTTACAGAAAGGCTCTTCTGCCATGTAATCACCATGAATAGCATCGGCTCTGGCCCGACACCCGCCGCACACATTGAGGTATTCGCACTCGCCACACTTGCCTTTGTACTTACTGAAATCGCGCAGGTTATTGAAAACTTCAGAATTGAACCATAACTCTTTAAACGGTATCTGTTTAATATTACCGACCGAAGAGTGGAAGTAAGAACAAGGTTTAAGGTTACCGAAGCAATCGATCAAGCAAATGGTTTGAGCTGCAATACAACCTTTGCCACCACCAGTTGAGAAGGTTAGGCTACGGCGTTTAAAATCAGCTCCTTCGGCTTTAGCTTTTTGTGGCACAATCCGATAATAATGGGGCGCACAGGTCGGGCGCATCAAGATATCATCTTCATTTTTTTCCTGCTCGTAATGCCAAGCAAGAATTTCTTCATAATCATCAGCCGAGATCAACTCACTCATAATCTCTTCACCGCGACCCGTGGGGACAATCATGAACATATACCAAGCAGTTGCACCAAGCCCTTTAGCAACCTTAAAAGTCGCTGCTATATCGGCTTGATTTCGCTTAGTAAACGATGAGTTAATAAGAAATGGAATGCCATTGCGCTTCAATGTCTCTGCGGCTCTAACCACGCCCTCAAAAGCTCCGGGGCTATTGCGAAAATCGTCATGAATAGCTGCGGTTGATCCATCTAACGACAAAGATACCATCTTGATATCAGCTGCATTCATCTTGGCACAAACTTCGTCAGTAACTAAGGTACCGTTAGTCGCCATGCACATACGCAAACCTTTGTCAGTTCCGTATTGAGCAATTTCAAAGATGTCTTCCCGCAACAGTGGCTCACCACCAGAAAG
>JADGED010000013.1:12271-15951 GCA_016744555.1 Desulfuromonadaceae bacterium | reverse complement strand
GGACCATAACTGGCTTGCTGACTTCACAAATATCATCAATCAACTTAAACGCTTCAGCAGTACTAAAATCGCCTTTCGCAGCTTCCATATCTGATGAACAACGACAATGAACACAGCTTAGATTACAACGCCTAGTGCTTTCCCAAGCGATCCATTTAGGGATAAATTTTTCTTCTTTTTGAACCATCATAACTCCAGTTGCATTTTTATTGGTCCGACTACTCAAGCAGCTTAAACGATAGCCCTACTGCTCCAACTTCAACCAGCCAACCTTACCATGCATATAAATTGTAAATACTTGTGGTGCAGTGTCTTGCAACAATTTCCATACATATCCAGAAACACTGCCATCATCTGTAAAAATACGATAATTTTGCAACAAGGCAAAAATTTGTGAACGTAAGCGCTGATCACAGCCACTTAGGTCAATAAAAAGGAGTGAGTCCTTTGCTACGTCAGCATGCCCCAATGGGAACGGGGCAATCAACATGCCACCTTCAATAGCAGTTGGCATTCCTGTCATTTTCAAAAACTTAGCTGCTAGATCCCGATTATATTTTTTAACTGCCATCGTTTCATCTGCCTCTAAAGGCAATGAGGGAACGACAAATAAAACCCCACGTTCTTTCATTTCATCTTGAGTAGCAACATAACTCAACTGTTGTAAAACACTATCCAAATCTATTGCCCGCATTTGTGATGCTAGCAAATATGCATATTGGTAGTAACCAGTGCGCTCATCTCCAGCGGCCAAAATAGGGTTCCATGGGATATCTGTAGGTGGCTGCTCGCGTAACTTTTCTTCTTCCATACGGCTAAGAAGTTCTTGCAATTTTGCCATCTTTTGTTGCAATAACTCCATGCGCTCTTCTTTTTCACTAGCAGCAACAGGTGATACCTGTACTAACTGCAAACAAAACAGCAACAAAAACAAACATAAAAACCTAGTGCTCAGCTTCATCATCTAAGAATAACTCCTAATTCGAATATCTCACTACTAAATCCGACCTAGCATACAGGAAAACCACAACAAAGTGGATGAAATTTGAAGACTTGCTCGCCATTTTATAGTTGTCTGCCAACAATCCCGACAAGATCAGTCAATAATGACCCCAAACCGTCTAACCCTACTCGCATTAAGCTTATTTTCTGCACCAATAACTTTAAGGGCCTCGGCAGCGTTATCTGCTATTGTTCGTTGTGGTGAAGCCATCCCCCCAGCACGGCCAAAGTTCATGCACATATCAATTACCGAAGAGAGCTGATTTCCCTTTAATGATTTAAACAACTGAACATATTCAGCAACTTCTGCCTGCGAAAGCTGCGCTTCTTCGTCTTCGCAATTATCTATATTCTGCACCATAAACAGACACGCTTGCTGTAACGACCTGTGGATTCGAAGTGACCGATACTTTTCTTTAAACTTGGCGATAACTTCAGAATCGACAATTTCATCAGATAGTTCGTTTTTTTCTAAATTAAAGATATCCTCATCACCGCTTCTTTTCTCTACATACATATCGATAATTTTATTTGCCATTTTATTTTTACCGAGATATCGCAGCAAACGAACCGTGCCATCTAAGTTAGACGGGCTAATGTACTTAGCATTAAACTTAAAGCTTGCAGCTAAACAATCAACCACCTCTTGTTCATTATGATCGAAAGAATAATTAAAAGTACGCCACGCCTCTTGAAATGAAGCATCTGACCTTGCGACAAGAATCTCTTCATTTACCTTTGCAGCCTCTAGCAACAATTCTTCCTCATCGGCATAGCCATTTTCTACCAACTTGGCAATCTGCAAATCAAAGTTAGACATTGTAAAATTGTCAAAATTTCGTAAAATTGACTGCCAGCATCGCTGCTGTGTTGATAAAATAAGATCGTTATCGTCACGACTGAAAACACTTCTGTAATTAACAACAAATTGATAGCTAGGGGCATTATTTTGTTGGCCATAATAGCACCAACATAACAGGGTTAACGTTTGCACTGCTCGCGACAATACAACCCCATCATAGCCTTGCAAAACGGTCTGCAACTGTACTGCCAACGATTCAGCTCGCTTAATTATTCGGATATTATTAACTCCCAACCGAACAATATTTTCTCCTAACAGTTTTGAAAGCTTACTATCATCACTTAATGCGATAGAGACACAATCTTCAGAAGTAGGAGCAAACCGAAGTTCGGTATCGATAACCTTTTCGCGCAACTTCATATAATCGTCAGAAGATCCAACCGACAGGCTTTCATCGTTTAGAATCAACACAACCTTACAGCCCTTTTGTTCTTTTAATTGAGTTATTAACCCAAGGATGTCCTGCGCCTCAATTTCGCTTCCCTTGCGTTCAAAATCATCAATACAGATGACGGCATTCTCCAATGAAAGAAAAGAGAGTGAGGGCAAAAAAGATTGGTAATTATTTATTGCGTTACTACCAGGTAATACTGATAAAGTTTTATTACCTATTGTTTTAAACAATTTTGCGGTATTTGACTTAAAACTTTTGACGCTGGGATTAGTACCAACGGAGCTACTATCTATAAGGTTTTCATAAATAGACAACTTTAAATCTTGCAGCGAATTAATACCAAAAAGGGAGACGTAGGAATATTTATTTAGAGCTATTTTCTTGCGCCCTTTGGCATCACACAGGTAGCGGTTCCAAGCATAGGTTTTACCTACCCCCCACCCACCTTTAATCGACATTACTTCTGGATTTTGACTTGCCAAAAAACGCCTAATTTGTTTTTCCAGAACTGCAATTGACATAAACTCCTCACAAAACTAGACACCGACAACAGCCAATCGAGCACTTAAAATAACATCCATACTCGGTACAATCTATGGCATCACCTACGTCACCTCAACAAAGCCTCAAGCTGCAAGCGGAATTTTCCTGCGCCACCATTAGCTGGATGTCGTACCTTGGTAGCAGAAATACCCAGCTGCTGCATTTGCAAGGAAGACTTCTCACCAATTGCAATAACTTGCGTAAACTTGCCCAGTGCCAACATTTGCTGCAACACTAAGTGACCGGCAACCAATTCATCAGGTTTCGGGGTTCGATTACTCAACAAACCTTTTTCCGGATGGTATGGGTGCCAAGGAAACGCATTCCACAACACTACCCGGCGCGGATCAATATTTCTATCGGCTAAAAAACCCCAAACAATTGTTGCTGTCGGCTCAGTGAAACCAGCTGCCCTTAACTCAACCCGACTAGTCCTTTGCGGCTGCAGGTTTTGAAAAACCATTGCCGGTTCTAACTTTTTATGCCGCAATCCACCCAGCAATAAACGCTCAGAAGTCATGGGGATGCCGCTAAAGTGACCACCTTGATAACCTATTGCCTCAGCACACAAAAGACAATCGGCATAACCAATACGTTCTTGTAAATAATGGAGCAATTGCGCACTGCGTATCTGCGGTCCGCCAGCATCAGCATCATTCTTTACATCTACCTCACCCCAAGGGTTAAACACTGCCGGGGAGCGGTAACTACTAAGACTAGAGACAAAACTCTCAGGCATCAAAAAATTCTTGAATCAAAATATAAGGCTGAACAATCAACACTCGAAACTTTTTATCCTGATCTTGTTCCCAACAATTAAGCTGCTCTTCAGTTGGCTTGCCTAACTTCTCGGAGCCAATCCATTCACCTACACTTGCA
>JADGED010000013.1:0-12261 GCA_016744555.1 Desulfuromonadaceae bacterium | reverse complement strand
CATTGGCGACAGCAGTAGCAACAACAATAATATCGAGGTCTTCCGCAACCGTAATTAATGCATCACGTTGCAAATGAATTTTAAGCTCCCGCCAAGAGACATCAGCGAGATCACGTTTAAAACTGTTTACCATTTCAGACATAGACTACCTTTTCAATAATTAAATTAGGACAATTGACATTTTAGCTTAAGGAAATTAGTATCTTAACCGATAAATATGTTAATATTAATATTCGTCTTCTAATTGTACCAAAATACTACGGTAAGCGAGAAATATATTTATGGCTCAACAAAATGTCGATATCGGTTCTAAAATAATTGGTGATTATGTTACTGACGAGTACTCATTGCAACTTATTTCGATAAATAATCAGCTTGAATGCCATGCTAATATAACTGTTCACGACACTAATAAAAGTATCTCCCCTACCGACTTAATTAGTATTTTGCGCAATAACGATATCACTACAACTGTTGACCTTGAGCAAGTCGCTCTCTTCTGCACCGAAGCCAGCCATGGGGAAGATCCACAAGGTTTTATTGTTGCAAAAGGCTTGGCACCAATCAATGGCGATGACGGTTGGTTTAAACTTATTGTAAATACCGGCAAAGAAGAATCAGAACTTGAAGAAGATGATTTTGGCCGCGTTGACTTCAAGTCGCTGCAAACCTTTACCAATGTTGAGGTCGACCAAAAAATTGGGGTAATCCATTTTCCCACCGAAGGTGCCCCAGGACAATCTATTTTCGATCAACCTATAGCCCAGCTACACGGTAAAGAATGCAAAATAGTTGCCGGTAAAGGCACCAAAATAACCGGCGATGGCATTGAGGTTATTGCTACAGAACAAGGTCGAGTTGTCTTTGAAAATAACGTAATTACCATTGCGGAAGAACTGGTTATTAGTAGTGACGTCGACCTTAGTGTAGGGCACATCCAATTCAATGGGTTTGTCGATATAAAAGGGGACGTCCTAGACGATTTCAATATCTCTGCGACAAAAGGAATTCACATTACTGGTTCTGTAGGTGATTGCCAACTAAGCGCTGATGGCCCAATAACCATTGGAACTATGGCTGGCAGAGGTCGAGGCAAAATAAAATGCAATGGCACCTTAACCGCTCGCTACCTAAATCAGGTAAAAGTTGAATGTTGGGGCGATGTAAACATCTCTCACGAACTGCGTAACTCAAGTGTAAAAGCAACGGGTAAAATAAATCTTCCCAACGGCTTGATAACTGGTGGCGAAGTTATCGCCCTTGAAGGCATTGAAGCAAAAATGGTTGGTGCTGCAACGGGGACTAAAACCCAAATGACCTCGGGAATTTATTTCCCCGAAACTGACCGGCTAACATTTCTTCGTACCCGGGTAAAAAGTTTAATTGATCAGGGCAAAAGGATCAAAACTTCTCTTGAATCGCTTAATAAAAAACCCCATGCAGAGCAGCGCAAAGCACTACGTGAAGCGATTGAGTTGCGTATTGGTATCCTTGCCAACCGCCAAGTCAATATCGAAGAGGAGCGTGAAGAGCGAAATGAAGAACTGCAAAGCTTCTCTACCCAAGAGCACACCACTGCAAACCCCAAAATCAACATTATAAGTAAGCTGCAAGAGGGAGCCATAATAACTTTAGGAGAAACTCACCTTGAAATGAAAAATGAAATTTCTGGACCTGTTTCAATTATAGAAAACCAAGACCAAGACGGCTTACGCTACCTAACCTATTCACCACTTATCTTTAATGCAGCAGATGCTGAAGATGAGAAGCCCACCACAGAAGAACCTGCTTAGAGTAATGCTCCTAAGCTAAATTAAACTTGAACTAGACAGTTGACATTCAATTAATTGAATATTACGATACATGGATTCGACGCTTCTATATTTCAACCTAACTAAGCACAGGGGACATCATGGCAGACGTTACTATTTTTAAAAATTCAACCGACAAGCCACTCGAAACTTTCCTTCAAGATTTAACCACAGAGATAGAAGCAAAGGGCTTCAGCATCCACCATCAAGATAAGTCCGATCTGGTTAAATTTTACCGCAATGCAGGTTTTAACCTTCCCAATCAATATCGCCACATCATGCTACAAATATGCAAGCCGGAAGTATCCAGCAAATCACTTTTTGCCAATCCTGAGCGTAGTGTTTTTGTCCAAAAGTTTATTTTCATCTATACTAAGGGAGAAAAAACCGAAATTCGTTTCCTTGGTTATTCTAAAGATTTGATGGCCGAACTGCTTGGACACAATGAATTTCCTGATGCACCTTCTGATGATGATTTTGCCACTCGGATGAATGGGACTTATGCGGTGATGGAAAATATTATTCAAGCGGCAGTATAATTCATTGATCCCACAACCTTCGATGTTGACCGTTTGACACAGCCGGAATAAAAAAATTAGCTGCGAAGCAAAGTGATTAGTTCATAGACGGAACCTGCCAACGGCAAGTAGGGTGACTGGGTTAGCTGATTAATTTCTTTCATGGACTAACGAAATACAAATACTACGTTAGTCCATGAAAGCAAATAAAGTAACATTTTTGTAGTTGCAGTAACTTAACCTTGCGCATTTAGCATTTAGTCTCACGCAAATACAACCACCAATAAATCCCGGCAACAAATATTCCACCACCAACGAAATTTCCTAAAGTGACAGCAAATAAATTATTTTGCCACATGGAAATCCAATTAAGCTTATCAATAACAGCAGCATCAAGTCCCGATGCTAAACGTGCACTGGGTATATTTTTAGCAAAAATTCCCGCAGGGATAAAATACATATTAGCAACCACGTGCTCAAATCCAGCGGCGACAAAAGCCATAATCGGAAAGAATATACCTGCAATTTTTCCGGCTATGTCTTGAGCAGACATAGCTAACAGTACCGCCAAACAAACCAACCAATTACACCCAATACCACGGAAAAAATATGCGCTGTTGTGGGAATGGCCAACCACCTCATGACTAACCTTTGCACTAGCAATTTGCAGCGCAGTGCCACCAAAAACACCATCCATAATTCCAGTTTGCCCAACAATCATCCAAGCGAGAAAGACCGAGCCCAGTAGATTGCCTAAGTAAACCCAAAACCAATTGCGCATTACTTGAGCGAAAGAGAGTTTTTTCTCTAAAAAGGCGGCAGTCAACATGGTATTACCGGTCCACAATTCGGAACCAGGGATTATTACCAACATCAAACCGGTACTAAATACGGCACCAACCAAAATCTTCTTCAGGCCGATCCAACCAAATTCACCACTACCAGCCACTGTTGCTAAGTGGGCAGCAAAACCGATATAGGCTCCGGCAAGAAAACCAAGCAGCAGCAATTGCAATACGGTTCGCTGCTTCTTTGCTTCCCCCCAAGCAACTAATGCCTTGGCAAGTTCAGCTGGCGCTAAAAAGTTTTTCATCAACAACCTCTTTCAGTTACAATATCAAGCACTTCGGGATATTCAACCACACTACCATCACGAGCTTTAATCAATAACTTACCGCCATCTTTCTTAACATATTTTGGTAGCAATTCCACTTTGCCTTTACCACCTGGAAGATCAATAACATAATTAGGGATTGCCAGCCCAGAAACCTCACCACGCAATGAGTGCATAATAGTTAGCCCTGTGTTTACCGAAGTACGAAAATGATCGGTACCGCTAACCAAATCCATCTGATGCAAATAGTAGGGGCGCACCCGCATTTTCAATAAGCCACGAAACAATTCAGCGATAATATGTGGATCATCATTGACACCACGCAACAATACAGTTTGATTACCCAGCACAATTCCAGCATCAGCTAAACGGCCACAAGCCTCTTTTGCTTCGGCAGTGAGTTCACGTGGATGGTTAAAATGGGCATTTAAATATAGCGGGGCAAATTGTTTTAACATGGTGCACAATTTTTCGGTAATACGTTCTGGCAAAGTAACCGGAATCCGGCTACCAAGGCGAATTATCTCCACATGTGGTATAGCATGGATGCGCTGCAATAAATCTTTAAGCACCGAGTCTGGCAACAACAATGGATCCCCACCGGAAAAAATCACGTCCCTAATCTGGGTATTAGCGGCGATATAATCAATACCATCACGCAGCTCCCGAAAGCTTACCGAACTGTCACTACAGCCTATTTTTCTCTTTCTGGTACAAAAGCGGCAATAGCTGGCACAGACGCCGGAAACATAAAAGATTACTCGATCTGGATACCTATGAATTACCGTTGGTACCGGAGAAAATTCATCCTCGGCAAGAGGATCAATAAATCCAGTTTCATCTAACTCGCATAGATCTGGAACACACTGCTTCCAAATAGGGTCACCGACCTGTTCAATTAAATCAGCATAATAAGGGGTAATTCGCAATGGGTAGCGACTTTCCACTGGAATCAATGAACGGTGATCAAATTCAAAGCGGGTGGCTAATTGTTCAACCCTGACGATACTATTCTGCAATGCTAACTGCCACGATTCTTGCGCCATTATTCACCCTTTCTAGGGCGACCAAGGTCGCGCAATTTCCAGGTAGTAGCCAGCAGAACCAAAAAACCGATATCTCGCCACAACGCTTCTGACAAGCTACTGGGGTTACTAGCATCTGGCTTGAAACAACCACAATCGATATCAAGACCACGTACCATTGCCGAAACTAAAGCGATAATAAAAACGCTATTCAGCAAAATCAAAATTAACGCAGCCGGCTGGATCCGTCGGTTCAACAATAACAGTACGCCACAAAGCATTTCAAGATAAGGAAGGATCGCAGCAATCAAGTAGTTCCAAGCGTAAGGGAACAGTTTATAATTAGCGATTTCACCAGCAAAAGCAGTAATGTCCTGTGCTTTTACCACCCCTGCATAAATAAATACTGCTGCCAAAATGAGACGGCTACCATGATAAACAATCTTTGCCGAGGTTCTCATTCTTCCACCCCCTGCATTGGTCGTCCAGCGGCCTGCCACTCTGGAACACCACCTTCATATACCAGCACCTCTGCGTAACCAGCTTCGAGCAATACGACACCAAGATCAAAAGAATCTAGACAACCATAACCACTGCAATAAACAATCAGGGTTCGGCTCAAACTGACCTGTTGTTTAAATTGAGTCAAGCCCTGTGCTACAGTAGCAAATGGCAATGAAATAGCTCCATCTAGATGGCCATCTAGATAGCTAGTCCTGCTACGAGCATCAACAAATAACGCACCTGATTCTAACAACAACTCCAAGTCCTCGAGCAATACTGGGAACGGTAATGCGGTAATAACGTCATTATGCTCAGTAGTTATAGTAGTATCCTCCACCACTGGCACCTTTTGGATAACAACATTTCCACCCGAAAAAGCCTTAAATATAAGCTGGAAATTTAAGCTCACCCCAACCGCAGCAGCAAAAACGCATAAAACTAACGCCTCCAACAGAACTTTACGCATCGGTGAAATAGTACCACTACTCATCTGGTGATTCTTCCAACGCTGGAGAAAGTGTACTAACGGCTTCGCGTAGGTACTGATTTTCCTTTCTCAATCTATCTATCCGCTGATTACAGTCGGTCACTACCTCATTAAGTTCATCCACCATTTGAGCTTGGTGACTAAAACGAATTTCCAACTCGGTTAAACGTTCCTTTAATTCTTCAAGCATACGTTAAGTTCTCCTTTGCATATATCAATAGTCGATTTATACCGTGCAATGGCAACAAAGTTAAAGTGCTGATTAGAAATAATTTCATTCATACAGTTAATTTCTTCTAGTAGCACACTTAAACCTCGCATATAATCAAAAAAAACACTTTATCCACCATCCACGTTAAGGAAGAATCTCATGGGCAAATGTAGTCGGATTGAATACAACCTCCACCCTCAACGTGATGCTCTATACAATGAACTCCATTTAAGGCCATTTTACGAACTAGAGTCTCCACAGCAAATCACCCACATTGCTGCATGCTGTAGCGATCCAACTGAACTGGAACAGGCGCATCAACTCCTATGTGATTTATGTAACCGCTATGACATCAGCCCACCACAGGCTAAAAGTGTTACATTCCATCAAGACTTTGGCGATTTTGTTATTAACTGGGAACGCCACATTGAGTTTTACGCCATAACAATAATGGTACCAGCCCCCATGAGCGGCAAACCATTTGAGCAGACAGCAATTGACATGCTCCCGGCTGACTGGATGAGACAGCTGCCTGGTGAAATAATAGCCGCGTTCCACCTTATAATCGACAATCAACAACTTAATTACGATACAAATACACTGTCGCATGCGTTTGAAGGTCACAGTACAATTCACAGCAGCGCATATTGTGGAAAAGCTCAAATTTACACTGCCTTCAAATTGCACGGTGATGGCTATGGACGTTTCATTATTAATAATATTGGGATAAGTAGTGCACAAACAGGGCGACTTACGAGAAGATTACTAGATTTAGAGACTTATCGACTACTGTCACTATTGTCATTACCTATTGCTAAGCGAATAGCACCACAATTGCTCGATATGGACAAACAGCTTGCCGAAATATTAACCGTGGTCGCTGCCCTTGATAAAACTGACAGCGAACGCCAATTATTAGAAAAATTAACTACGATTGAAGCACAACTAGAAACATACCGAGCGGAAACAACACATAGATTTTCGGCAACTCGCGCCTATCACCAACTAGTAAAAGATCGTTTAGACCGTATAAATGAAGAGAAAATTGACGAGCATATTTCCATTGGCGAATTTGTTAATCGCCGCCTCAATCCAGCACTAAGAACCTGTGAATCAATCCAAAAATGGATGGAAGACCTATCTAAGCGGATTGAGCGCGCTAGTGATTTAATGCGCACCAGAGTTAACTTGAACCTCCAGGAACAAAACCGCTCACAACTTATTGCCATTAACCGCCGCAGCAGATTACAATTTCGCCTACAAGAAACCGTGGAAGGGTTGTCTATTGCCGCCATTAGTTATTACGCCATAGGACTACTCGCCTACCTATTCAAAGGCCTTCCGCTTGAACAATGGGGACTAGACAAAAATGTCCTTCTTGCCGGTTCCATCCCAGTGGTATTGATATCCATTTGGGGCATTACCCGCAGGATTAAACATCGCCTGATCCACGATCAAGATTCATGTGATACCGCAGAGGATTAGATCTACTCATTTTCGAGCTGACCTGTGAAGCCAACGGGATCAGGATACTTCCTGAATTCCCCCATGACGAACAATTTCGCCATTAACCTGATAAATTACATCCTCGGCAATATTTGTCGCCAAATCTCCCATACGCTCAAAATAACGGGAGATGGAAAGATAAGGGACTAAGCGATCAATTGCATCGCTATTATTACGGATAGCATCTTTGACTGCACCAAAGTTTTGGCTGTGCATAGCATCAACCTTATCGTCGAATTCTATTGTTTTCAGCGCCAATTCAGCATCTTGCTGCATGAGTGCATCGAGAGCCATACGCAACATTTTTTCTACCAATTCGGCCATATGGGCAATATCATAAGGACAATCAACGGCATAAGTATCACCAAAATCAATCGCTCGCTCAGCAATATTTACCGCAAAATCAGCAACTCGCTCTAAGTCATTATTGATCTTCAATACCGAAACGACGAAGCGCAGATCATTGGCAACAGGTTGATGTAAAGCTAATGCCTTTAAACACTCTTCCTCGAGTGCAATCTCCATATTGTCTATTTGCGCATCGCCATTCATTACTTTTCTAGCTAGAGCAAGATCCCGATTGAGTAGGGCCGACACCGACTGCTGCACCCGCCCTTCAACCTCAGCAGTTAAATTTAATAACCGTTTTTTCAGCCGATCTAGTTCATTTTGCATCAATACTGCCATTTACTTGCCTTTCGTTTATATAGTTCTAGCTCAATACTTAACTTGATTTTATTCGCCGCACAGAAATGACCGTTAGCCAAAACGACCAGTAATATAATCTTCGGTCTGTTTGTGCTGTGGGCGAACAAATAATTGTTCCGTTTGACCGTATTCGATCAAATTACCTTCAAATAAGAATGCCGTATAATCGGAGACCCGGGATGCCTGCTGCATATTATGGGTAACGATAACAATAGTGTAGTCGCGGCGTAACTCTTTAATCGTCTCTTCTACTCGTGCGGTAGATTTTGGATCAAGGGCGCTACATGGCTCATCCATTAAAATGACTTTTGGGTTAACCGCAATTGCCCGAGCGATACAGAGGCGCTGCATTTGCCCCCCCGACAAGCCCAGGGCACTTTCGTTGAGACGATCTTTAACTTCATCCCACAGTGCTGCTGCCCGCAAACTACTCTCTACCCGTTCTGCCAACAAATTTCGGTCGGTCTCACCGGCGATGCGCAGACCGTAAATAACATTTTCAAAAATTGATTTAGGAAACGGGTTCGATTTTTGAAACACCATCCCAACTTGGCGACGCAATTCAATAACGTCGGTACTAGGGGCATAAATTGACTCACCTTCGATCAAAACTTCACCCTCAACCCGACAGCCGTCGATCAAGTCATTCATCCGGTTAAAACAGCGTAACATGGTACTTTTACCACATCCCGACGGACCGATTAGTGCGGTAACCTGCTTTTCCTGCACCTCTAGGTCAATACCATGTAACGCCCTAGCATCCCCGGGATAGTAAAACTTTAGATCGTTCACCTTGATGATTGGTGTATCTGTAGTGTGGTCGGTCATTATATTTTGTTCTCCTAAAAGGTTCCAAAGGTGTAACGTTTTTTCATCTTATTGCGTAACCTAATCGCCACGCTGCTCATGATCAGAACAATCAGCACCAACAGTAAAGTGGTAACGAAAACCATCGGTTTTGCCGCCTCGACATTGGGAGACTGAAAGCCAATATCGTAGATATGAAAACCAAGGTGCATAAATTTGCGATCAAGGTGGAGAAATGGGAAGTTGCCATCCAGCGCTAAAGCTGGTGCTAACTTAACGACCCCGGTAATCATCAATGGTGCAACCTCACCAGCGGCACGCGCCATAGCTAAAATCAATCCGGTCATAATTCCCGGTGATGCCATCGGCAATAATATTTTCACCAAAGTTTGAAACTTGGTTGCCCCAAGGGCGTATGAGCCTTCACGCATCTCGCGGGGAATAACACCAAGCGCCTCTTCGGTGGAGACAATAACTACCGGCACAGTTAATAATGCCAAGGTCAAACTCGCCCACAACAAACCACCGGTACCAAAAGTTGGGGTTGGTAACCGTTCTGGGAAAAATAACGAATCGATACCATGGCCAATGCCATAGATGAAAAATCCGAGACCAAAGATACCGTAAACAATTGATGGGATCCCGGCGAGATTGTTTACCGCAATGCGGACGATTCGTACCACAACACCGTCCTTTGCATACTCACGCAAATAGACAGCAGCAATAACTCCAAGAGGGAAACTAAATATACTCATGACAAAAATCAGCATAACGGTACCGAAGATTGCCGGAAACAATCCACCTTCGGTATTAGACTCACGTGGTTCACCGACAAATAGCTCTACCAGCTTGTGCAGATAAAAGACGATTTTATCCCCTGTAGTCATCTGATTAGGGGCATAAACCTGGAAAATATCGGCAAGGACAATCTCTTTTTCTTTACCGTTTGCAGTAACAAAAGTTGCCGTTGCTTGGCGTACTATTTCCGTTCGTCTCGATTGCAGCTCAACAAGAGTACCAAACTGGTTGCCAAGGCTCTCACTTTCGCTGATCAACTTTTGCCGATTAGGGTCATCGGCGGAGACCTTATCGTAGTCGAGGCGCATAATTTTCAGCCGAATCTGCTCCATCCGGTAACTGGCATCAATCAGCTTCTCTTCAAGCTCCGACAACTCTGCAAACTTACCCTTAACTGTGGCTATTTCAATTTCTAAGTCGGACAGCGCTGTTGTTTGACGCTGTTCAGAACCGCTGCTAATCCCTTTTAGCATTCCATAGAAATCTCCATGTTCAACTCGCTCAAGCACCAACATCTGCTCGGGGACATTTTCGTCAACGATATCTGCTTCATCAATCCAGCGAAAATCGAGGCCATAAACATCACGATTGGCAATTTTATACTGGCGGCGCAAACCTGTGTTGTCGCTCGTCGGTTCACTACGCAAAAACTTACCAGCGACCTGACTGCCATCTTTTAACTTCAATTGTTGCAGTTCAGCTGGCCAGAAAACCCCCAGACCATTGATCATAATTACGATCAACAATACCACTGCGGTCAACAAGGTCAGTGACAACGCTGCCCCAGACAACCAAACCATCGGCTCACCGGTCTGCCAATATTTATTCTTAGATTTCAACTTACTCGCCATAGATTACTCACTCGCTAAGTTTATTGCTCACTGCGGCCCAAACATTGACCACCAAAAACTAGAACCGTCCGTATTTTGCCCGTAACCGCTGCCGTACAATCTCAGCAACAGTATTAACGATAAAGGTCATCACAAACAAAATAACTGCAGATAAAAACAGGGTACGATAGAGGGAACCATCAACCGGAGCCTCGGGAATTTCGACGGCAATGTTCGCCGATAATGGGCGCATACCATTAAAAATACTGAGATCCATAATTGCCGTATTTCCAGTTGCCATCAGCACAATCATGGTTTCACCAACCGCCCGGCCAAAACCGATCATGGTTCCAGCAAAGATCCCTGGACTCGCCGAAGGGAGAATTACCCGCCACACCGTCTGCCAACGGCTAGCACCGAGGGCCAGCGACGCAGCTTTCAGGCTGGGAGGAACATTGGAGAGGGCATCTTCGGAGATGGTAAAAATAATCGGGATAACGGCAAAGCCCATAGCAAAAGCGATGATAATGCAGTTACGTGGATCGTAACGGGTACCCATTTCGCTAAACAGCCACTGCTTCAAATCACCGGCAAACAACCAATTTTCCAGCCCAGGACCAAGGATTGCAGCCAACGCCACGGCACCAACCAAAACTGGTGCTATAGCCAAAAACTCAAATCCCCGTTCAATTTTCTGCAATGGCCCAATTGTTCTTGCCCCCTGCCACAAAGCGATACTCACCATCAACGTTGCCGGCACTAAAATCATACTTAAAAACATGGAACCTAGGGAGCGTTCGATTAATGGTGCCAACCAAAGTGCCGCTAAAAAACCAATTATAACGGTTGGAATCGCAGCCATAACTTCTACTGCTGGTTTGACAATCCCTTTAAATTTAGGCCGAGCAAACTGACTAGTATATACCGCACCGAAAATTGCCAATGGCACGGCAAACAGCATGGCGTAAAAAGTCCCTTTTAGGGTGCCGAAAATAAGCGGTGACAAGCTCAGCTTCGGCTCATAATCATCAGTACCAGCCGACGATTGCCATGCAAAGGTTGGTTCTGGGTAACCTTCGTACCAGACCTTGCCAAAGAGGGTCTTCAAACTGATCTCTGGGTGGGGGATGTCTAACTGCCAAGTGAACAGTTGCCCTGTCTTGGTTAAAGCGAGAAGGCTATCACCACGAGTACTTAAGCTGGAGGTTAGAAAGCCATCCGGATGATCAAAGTCGAGTAAAAACCGTTCACTGGTCATGTGACTGATTTGGATACCATCAGCAGCTACACTAACCACCGATTTGTCGTGCAAGGTTGGGTACACGGCAGTGATAGAACTGCCATGACTGGGCAATTCATGGATCTTGGTCAACTTCCAGCCCGACTCAGTAGTCCTGACCGGAAACCAAGTTGTCAATTCCCCTTTACTATCACCGACAATCAGTGACACATCACCAAACACTAAATTCAACGCAGTTATCTGCCGCCCATCAGCAAATGCTGGGGTCAACTCTTCCAGTTGCGGGGCATCAATATCACTAAGATCCCAGCGTAAAATTTCACCCTTATCGGTACCAGCATAGAGCTTACTGCCATCATTAGTTGCAGCCATTGCGGTAATTTTACCGATAGCACTATTTTCCAACTGGTGGACAGCTTCAACCAGCTCAATATCACCAAACAGGCTCTCGACCTCTTCACTCAACGTTGCCGACAAGGAACCACTAGAGAGTAAATCAATGCGCAGCAAACGCCCGTTTTCACCGATTCTAGCAACTGTTTGCACCGGTTGTTCCCCAGTTGGTGCTGGCCAGCGAGCCAACAATTCTACCCGGTGCCGAATAGTCCGACGATTGTTGTTTTCAGCATCAAAGAAAGGAAAAAACTTGACCTGCGCAATAGCTACACTGCCATCAGCCCACTGCAGCGCATGCTTAAGAGG
>JADGED010000139.1 GCA_016744555.1 Desulfuromonadaceae bacterium | reverse complement strand
TTACTATAGTGGGAAGTCATCATTGCGGGTAGAATTGACGACTCAGCGTTACTCGGGTATTGGTTTAAAAGATTTTCCCCGAAACTGGAATAGTTTTAGTGCTGTCAGTCTGCAGGTTTATAATCCTGACCCAGAACCATTACTGCTACATTTTCGAATCCACGATAAACACCACCGTAAGAATCTAAATGCCTATAGCGATCGGTTTAATACAAGTTTTGATCTTGTGCATGGCTGGAACCGACTGTATGTCCATTTGGACAAGGTTTGCGAAGCACCTAAGGGCCGCTTGCTAGATTTGTCACATGTAGCTGGAATGGGGCTGTTTGTCGGGAAACTAGATAGGTCTCGTACTGTCTATATCGATGAGGTAGCGCTATTACCATAATGGCTAAGTTTCAACATTGACATGCGCAAGTTATGGACTTAAACTTCCTTCGCTTTTCGAGCGCCAATTCATATAAGTGAGGTCAAAAATGAAAGTCCTGATTACTGATGAAATTTCCGAAAGTGGTTTGTTGCCTTTAGCTGAAGATCATCGCATTCAAGTTGACGTAAAATTGGGGTTGTCGATACCAGAATTACATAAAACTATCGGTGATTATGAAGCAATTATTACCCGGAGTGGTACCTTGGTTGACGCCGATCTAATAAGTCATGCCCACAAATTAAAAATTGTGGCTCGAGCCGGAGTAGGAATTGACAATGTTGATGTCGAAGCGGCAAGTGCTAAGGGCATCATCGTAGTTAATGCTCCATACGGGAATGTTAACTCCGCAGCCGAGCATACTATGGCGATTATGCTTTCCTTATGTCGCAATGTGCCGGTTGCAAATAGCAGTTTAAAAAGTGGTGAATGGCAGCGTGCACCATTTACAGGTCGCGAATTAAAGGGCAAAACTATTGGTATAATTGGTTTAGGAAAAGTCGGAGGCAGGGTGGCTAGAAGGTGTCGGGCTTTTGAAGCTGACGTTATTACATATGACCCTTATATATCTGAAAAGCGGGCTGATGATTTTGGTGTTAAGCTCTTACCCTTGGAAGATATCATCCGCTTTGCCGACATTATCACTGTGCATACTCCACTTAATGATGAAACTCGAAATATGATTTCAAGTGAACATTTTGAGGGGATGCAAGATGGTGTAATCATGATTAATTGTGCCCGTGGTGGAATTATTAATGAAGAGGCAATGTTAAATGCACTGGAGAGTGGAAAATGCTCTGGAGCCGCATTTGATGTTTGGAGTGAAGAGCCCCCTAAAAGTGACGTGTTGCAAAAATTGATTGCCCAGCCCAATATGTTAGTAACTCCGCACCTTGGAGCTAACACTTTTGAGGCGCAAAAAAATGTTGCAGTTGATGTCAGTAAAGAGATCGTAAGTTACGTAAATGGTCAGCCTATGACTAATGCGGTGAACATCCCTCGTTTTGATCCTGATTTGATGGAGCATATGCGACCATTTATGGAATTGATTTCCATCATGGGCGATTTTATTTCTCAGCTAGCGCCACCAAATCCGAGTAAAATTACCTTCACCTATAATGGTAAGTTGGCCCGCTACGATTGTGCACCGCTGAGTGTATGTGGTTTGGCTGGGTTGCTTAACCATTGCAGTGATCAAGAAGTAAATATGGTCAATGCGAGTTTAATTGCCAGAGGTTTGGGCATTGAAGTTGAATCAATTCGGTCAACCGAAACCGATTCATTCTCTAGTTTGATTACGTTGACTCTAGAAAGTAATGAGGGTGTCCGAACAATTGCAGGAACTTTGTTTGAAGGAATTCCAAAGATTGTCAAGATGCGGAACTTCGCCCTTGATTTTTGTCCCGAAGAATTTATGTTGGTAATTACCTATCAGGATCGCCCTGGATTAATTGGTAAAATGGGTACTATTCTTGGTGAGGCTGGTGTGAATATTGGCAACATGAGCCTTGGCCGCCAAGAAAAAGCTGGGGAGGCCATGGTCGTTCTTTCTGTGGATTCGAAGGTTGATGATGCAACGTTGCAAAAAGTTGGTGATGCAGTAAGTGCTACCTACATAAAAGCAGTGCATATGCAGTAAATAATTTATGGGCAAGTATTACTTTGTTTGGGCAAATAGAGGTAAATCGCAAGGGGGAATGATGCCCCGATCTGTCGCTCGCTGAAGTAGTGTATTAACTGCCTGTATCCCTTCATCACCAAGGTCGATGGAGAAATCGTTAACATATAGACCAATGTGGCTACGCACTACGTCGTCGGCTAACTCTTGCGCATGTTGTTTAATATATAGTTGTGGTTCCTGCGGCTGAGCAAAAGCATACTCAATGCTCCGTCGCAGTGCTGCATCAATTTGATTGATTAGGGTTGCACCCAGTGACCTTTTAGCTAGAATTCCCCCCAGCGGTATAGGGCAACCACTGTCTTGCTCCCACCACTGTCCAAGATCGATAATCTGTTTTAAATTGTGTTGCTGATAGGTAAAGCGAGATTCGTGAATAATCACCCCGGCGGCAACCTCTTTTGCAACTATCGCAGCCATGATTTTATCAAATGGCAAAATCAGTATATTCTCGTAGCCCTCTCCGTATAGTTGCAATAACAGGTTAGCAGTTGTGAGTTCACCCGGAACCGCTATCTGTTTGCCACGCAGATTTGCCATGGTTGTTTCTTTGCTAGCAACGACTATGGGACCACAGCCACGACCTAATGCACCACCACTTCTAAGTAACACATATTGTTCGCGTAGATGACCAAGGGCATGATATGAAATTTTAGTAAGGTCGAGGCTATTTTGCATTGCTAGCTGATTTAGAGTTTCAACATCTTCAAGCTGTTCAATGAATTGAACGTTGTTACAGGCAATTTTCCCATGAATTAAAGCATAAAAGATGAAGGTATCATTCGGGCAGGGGGAATAGCCTAAGCTAAGCGATTGCATAGTTGTCATTGGTGTTTATTCTCGTATTTTATTTGCAGGCCAGTTTTCTAGAAGTCGCAAAATAGCAGTTTGTGCCGCATTAGTGGCTGCGTTAATATCCCATTGTTTTGGGTTGCGGCTGCCAGTTGGGTTGGAAATGCCCCGTAGCTCGAGCAAGGGAATACCGAATTCAGCGCACACTTGTGCTGTCGCCGCACCCTCCATGTTCTCACAAATCCCCCCGGTTCGATGTTGTAGCTTATTACTTAAGGCAGGGTATCCGCTACAACTGTTGACCGTGACAAACGTCCCACAGAGTGCCATTGGTAGAACTTTTTTTGCCCAAACGTAAAGAGGTTTATCTAGATGAAATTGCTGCTTTATAGCTGGTGAAAATTCTGCATCATTAGGCAAGTTGAGCTGTTCTAGGGGGGTGAAATCATTTTCTGTAAGCACACCGAGATCGCCAAATATTTCCTTGGTAGCCAAGGCCAGGTCACCGTTATTAAGGCCGCTGTGGGGATAGCTACCACCGCAACCGCACAACAAAATAATTTGAGGAGAATGTGCCTGCAGAATTTTAGTTAGTTGAATCGCCATGTTTACTTGGCCAATGCCACCGTGCCCGAGTAAAACGTCTTGACTGCATAGGGTCCCCATAAGCAAGGTGGTAGTGCCACAATTGACCTTTTGACAGTTTGTTATCTGCTGGCGTAGTAAAGCAGTTTCAAGTGGTGCGGCGGCAAGAATAAGTATCATGTCAGTGATTAAACCAACCCTGGCGAATAAGGTCGCGACGTAAATCGTGTCCTTGATTTTGTACCATCCCTTGATACCAAAAACGGTTACGCTGCAGCTTTATCTCACCGGGATGGTCAAGGCGCTTGCGGCGATCCACAAGTATTTGTTTGAATTTAGTGTCTGGCTCATTAACAATCTCTGCGATTTTATTTGCTAGTGGATCGGGAGATATTTCAATAACTAATTGGATCATGTCACGAATGATTAACCCTTGTTTGTACTCCCATAAATCACCAGTAAAGGTGTGTTCACATTCTGCTACGAAATCTCCCCAGTCAAGTAACAAACCGCCAAATTCAACCTCAGATAATTCGTGTTCAGGTAGTTTGGTGTGAATCAACGTTTCAATTTGTTGCTGTTCTTTGCGAGTAAGAAAAAATGATAGACCTTCCTCAACTTGATACATGTCGAGTTGTTTTGCTATGTCCGCGCAGAAGATGTTTGGATCTAGTTCGTGCTTGCTTAAGCCTTGTAGCGGCACGGGTAATTGTTCATTTTTTAGGCCAATAAGTGATAAATGGTCGTGACCAAAACTTGCCGGCAAAACTAGATTGTCGTTAGGTTTTATCTGAAATTTATGCAAAAAATGACTTAGCCGCAGGTGGTTATCGGTAAAAAAAGTGAGGACTTTTTCTTCCGAATAAAAAAACTCCAAGCCTAATCGATTATTGGCAATGCCAAAGCCAACAAAACCATCGTGAGTCATTCTATCTATGTACGGTAGCGCAGTAGTAACAATAAGGTCAGTAGCTAGATAGGGGGAATAAAAAACTGCAGGGATAGGGCGCTTATTATCATCACTGGGTCGAGAATGGAGAGATTCGTTTGGGTAATATTCCAAAATAAAAAATGCATCGTCGGTAAAGAAGCGGGCAAATTGGGTGAAAATCGAAGTTATTTTTTCAACCGATACAACAGCAGTAAACCTGTAGGCATTCGCACAATTCTCCAGCAGAGAGAATTCAAAACCTTCTAATTGCTGTTCTTCGTTGGGGTTGTCCTGCCAATGACGGATTCCTGCCGGACACTTAAATTTATCGGTCAAAGCATATCCCTTTGCCTAGGCTACGAATGGATTATAATACATATGAATAATTAGAGGAATTTGGCGGTTAAGTCAACTATTCGAAAGAGGGATAGGAGTTGAAAATTATTTGAGCAGCAAAATGAGAAAATTTTAAATAAATTGATTAGTTTCTTGATATGAATCTCCTTAAATGATATACAGAATCGTTGTTTTATCACTTTAAAAGGAGTGCCACATGCTTGGTCCCCAGTCATCTCTGGTTATGTATGATGAGGAGTATCAGCGGATTCTTTTGTTGCTAGAAAGATTGCTGCGCGAATCAAATTCAAAAGTTATTTTTTTAGTTGATAAGAATGGGCAATTGATCGCTGCAACAGGTGAAACTGCCGACCTTGATACTACTAGTCTCGCCTCATTGACTGCAGGTAACATTGCCGCAACAGGTGGATTGGCAAAGCTTATTGGTGAAAAAGAATTTTCGATTCTGTTTCACGAAGGCGAAAAAGATAATATTCATATTTCTATAATTGGGGGGAGAGTAATTCTAGTGGTTATTTTTGACCAGCGTAGCTCCCTTGGGTTGGTACGATTGCGAGTGAAAAAAGCTACCAGTGAGCTTGCTGTAGTGTTTGAGGATTTGGTCAGAAAAACAAAAGAAGAAGCAGCAGCGACCGATAAACCAAGCCCGTTTGCTGAAATTACTGATGACGATATTGATAGTCTTTTTACTTGATCGGGGTTTAGTAAATGTCTTTTATAAATTATGCTTCACGAGAGATTAATTGTAAAATTGTCTACTACGGTCCAGGGCTGTGTGGAAAAACAACAAATTTGCAATTTATCTATAATAAAACCGCCGAAGAATCAAAAGGGAAAATGATCTCCTTGGCGACCGAGACTGAACGGACCCTGTTTTTTGACTTTCTGCCGTTGGCCCTAGGCGATATTCGAGGCTTTAAGACCCGTTTTCATTTGTATACTGTTCCAGGCCAAGTGTTTTATGATGCCTCCCGTAAGTTGATTCTTAAAGGTGTGGATGGGGTTGTGTTTGTTGCCGATTCACAAGAAGAACGCTTAGATGCAAATATCGAAAGTTTGGAAAATCTCAAGGATAATCTGGAAGAACAAGGCTTCGATATCGAAAAAATTCCGTTTGTTATCCAGTACAATAAACGCGATCTTCCAAATGTCAGTTCTGTTGAAGAACTAAGCAGCCTTTTAAATGATCGTAATGTCCCAGAATTAGAGGGTTGTGCCATGACTGGCGAGGGTATTTTTGAAACCCTTAAGGCGGTAGCAAAACTGGTACTTAACGATCTTAAAAAAGACAGTTAAAACTTATTGCCAAAAAAGGCTTGACACTCGGGGGGCAATTTCATATATTTCGTCCCCGCAACACACTATTCCCTTTTAGCTCAGTTGGTAGAGCATGTGAGCGCAAATAAAATCAAAAGCCCGTCAACTCATTGAGTTTGCCGGGCTTTTTTAGTTTTATGGCTACAATGCAGCTTTTCAAAAATGTCGTAATATTGAAAATTATGAGCAATAACAGTTAATTGTGGTTTGTAGCCTTGGGCTTGCGGGTGCTGGCTTTGTATGGATCTGGTAGGTGTATCCTGGCGGTGGTATTGCCGGTATCGTCGCGGGGGTATTGGTATT
>JADGED010000138.1 GCA_016744555.1 Desulfuromonadaceae bacterium | reverse complement strand
AATATAAATAACTTTTTCACTTTTAAATGCTCCTCTTAAGTTTACGTCAAACATTATATATGCGGTTTTTTATATATAAGTCAAGTATGGAGAAAATCGAGATAGATTGACAGTTTCCCATTGTCTATATATGATTAATAGTTGCTACTCTAGTGCAGGGCTCTTCTTTATAAAAATCGTATACAACGATCACCTGCTTGAATCAAGCTTATAACTTACGAAGGAGATCCTCAGGTTTCTTTAGTTGCAACCGCAATTTGACCCTAGCTTCAACCATTGGTGCTCAATTTGCAGTAAATCTACCCTTAATTGGAGACTTTGTATATGTCGGATGAGGCAACCTTTTTTCTTCCAGTTAAAGATTATTGTCGGCGTGATCTAATTACCTGTAACTGTAATGATTCAATCATTGTTGCTGCAGAAAAAATGCGTGACAATAATGTCTCTAGTTTAATTGCCTGCGACGATGAAAATCAACCAATTGGGATCATGACCGACCGAGATCTACGCAATAAGGTTGTGGCCGGAAAAATTGACTCGGCAACGGTTAAAGTAAGCAAGGTTATGACCACACCGGTACTTTCTGTCACCGAAGATGACACCCTGTTTGAAGTTCTCTATCAAATGTCGAGAAACCGAATCCATCGAGTTGGAGTTGTTGATAGGAACAATGAACTTGTTGGCCTAATCAACGAATCAGATATTATCCGCCTACAGAACCGATCTCCCCAGCGCTTGTTGCAAGCCATAGATGATGCGACAAGTAGCTCTGATTTAAAAAAAGTATATCAAGATAACGAGCAATTGGTCGTCTTTCTCAGTCGTAACGGTGTTCGCACTGGTGACTTAGTAAAGATGATTTCTTTGTTAAACGATCAGATAAGCGAAAAACTCATTTCTTTGTTGAAACAAGGCCGCTTTAAAGGTCTTGGAGTAAAGAACGCATTTATGGTTTTAGGGAGCGAAGGGAGGAGAGATCAAACTTTAAAAACTGACCAAGACAATGCAATGATAATTGCCGATGACGCAAGTGACGAAGATATCGCCATAATAGAAGAGTTTTCAGAAATTTTGATTAATACCTTGATTGAAATCGGCGTACCTGAATGTCCCGGCGGGATAATGGCAAAAAACCCATTTTGGCGCCGCAGTCTATCCAATTGGAAAGAAACTATAGATAGCTGGATTGGTTCTCCAAGCGGAGAAAATATCTTAAATTTCAGTATGTTTTCTGATATGCGAGTAATTTGTGGTGACAATGCCCTGGGTGCACAATTGCAAGACTATGTAGTTAAGGTTGCAGCAGAAAACAGTATTTTCTTAGCAAAAATGGCACAAAATATATGTAGATTTCCACCCCCACTTGGTATGTTTGGACAAATCAAAACCATGTCAAACGGCGATTATGCTGGGATGATGGACCTTAAAAAGGGTGGGATTTTTGCATTGACCGAAGGGGTAAAAATTCTAGCACTAAGCGCAGGGATGTTGGGTGGTGGAACCCATGAACGCTTAGCTTATTTACAACAGCAAGAAATACTTAGCGATGCTCAAGTTAGTGACATTGAGGCGAGCTTTAACTTACTAACCTTTCTTCGCTTACGTGGGCAAGTAGATTCAGCTGCTGCTGGGCGAGAGATAACAAATCACATTTTTCCGGGATCGTTAGACCGAGTTGAAAAAGGGCGCTTAAAGTTAGCACTTGAAGTTGTAAAGTCATTTCAGGGAATGCTTAAGCAACACTTTCAACTAGATATGTTACGAAATTAAGGATAAAGTTAGTCTTTGCTGAGCTTTGGGGGTAGTGCATATGTGGTACAGCTCGATTAAAGTAGGTATTGTCGAAATTGACATGGATCATTACAATATCGATACGATGTTGCAGCTTTACTCCTCTGATCGGGTTCCAGAGTTTTATTTACCACAAATCATTAACGGCTTAATCAAACATTTTGATACCGAAGAGAAAATTATTGCCGGGATGGGGCGCGAATTCCCCGCAGAGCACAAAATCGAACATTCCCGTTTAATCCAATTATTAAATGACAAATTAGCCATTTGGAAAGATGGTGACCTTGTGGGAAAAGACTTTGTCGAGCAAGTTCGTGAAATTTTATTACTTCATGTAACAGAGTACGATGTTTTACTTGGTAACAATAACGAGCAATAGCCACACTTTTTAACTAAACCCGGCCGCACCATCTCCACTAGAAACCAACTTTATGTATAAATGCCTTTGTCTGTCTCTCTATGTTATCGGATTAACCCTTCTTTGTTCCTGTACCATAGCAACCTCTCCGTTGCCCTCTGAAAACCGCTCCCTTACAATTACACCTGACCCAATTGCAGCGCTATTAGCAAAAACAAAAGTAGACAATGATCAACTAGCGACCATGGGGTTTTCGGCTCAAGTCGGTGCGTTTACGCAATTGGACAATGCCGTACGAATGGAACGATTACTGTCGGGACGAGGAATTGATGCCTACTACTTTCGCCACCAATCTGGGCTATATAAAGTTAGGTTTGGCAACTATAAAAATTACCATTCTGCCCGTCGAGAAGCCGAACAATTGCAGGCACAGGGCGTCATCAACCGTTTCTTTATCGTTATCCCAGAAAGTTATGCTGCCGCAAGAATAAAGCGCAGCGGACAAGGTGATTTACGCGCTGAACTGGTAACCACAGTGCGCAGATTTATCGGTGTTCCTTATCGTTGGGGCGGGGAAGACCGCAATAACGGTTTTGACTGCAGCGGTTTAACAATGGTTAGCTATCGCCTAAATGGTTTGAACTTGCCACGTAATTCCCGTGCGCAATTTAAAGCTGGACGCGATGTAAAGAAAAAGGATTTGCGACAGGGGGACTTAGTGTTTTTTGCCACCAAGGGGGGAAAGCGAGTTACCCACGTTGGAATGTATATAGGTGCAGGCAAGTTTATTCATGCCCCACGAACTGGTAAAACTGTACGTGTAGCAAAACTATCAACTAAGTTTTTTGCTAAAACGTATGTGGGGGGAAGAAGCTACCTGTAGAATAGTTTTATCAATTACGGATATGCTTGAGCCCAGACGATTGCCTCTTCCTTGTCACTGAACAAGCGAATGTTGAGGCCTTTATCAAATAGGATCGTTTGTAGAGTTGTCTCATCGCGGGAATATTCAATTGAGGTAACAATTGCGAGCTTTCGCAACGGAGAACGATTTTTATACAGAATAATGGTATCGGCTACCAACCCAAGGCTTTTCTTCTCTCTAGAACATTGAATCTGCCGTTTATCAATAACCAGACCAGTACAGTGAGAATCTTCCAAAAGATTTAAAATCGGTTGATAGATGGTCTTAATACAAGTTTCGCAGTTAGAAGCACCAGCGCAAGTTGCAATCATGCACTCATCAATGATTTCATTTGTTATCTGCATGAAATTATTTCCGCTTTATGGCGGAGGTAGATGAGAATCGAACTCACCAGGGACGGGATGCGCCCCCCATCGGTGTTGAAGACCGTGAGCCTCACCAGAGAACTAGCTACCTCCGTAAATAAATCAACGGCTGGATTCTACGTTTATTAAGTTATTTGTTCAATAAAAATTTATAACTATTTTACTTGTAAATACCACAGGACAGTTAAGCTAATATCCTATTTGCGTGGCAGCACCAAATAAATGGACCTCTATCTTTTCACCAGCAGCAAAAAAATCACGTTCAGCGGCCAATAGAGCAACTCCTTGGGCGCCTACCAATGTTGTTAAAATGCCGGTATTTTGGTCTCCAGCACTGCTGGCCATTAGCTCACCTGCGTGATTAAAGTTCAGTGCTACTCGCAAGATTTGCAATTTACCAATTTTTTTCTTTATCGGGGCTATCAATGTGGCTCGATACATTGCTTTGAGGACACTACTGTGGCCCATCATTTTTAATAATGCTGGGCGGACAAATTCTTCAAAGGTAAGTAACGTTGCTACTGGATTTCCAGGAAGGGAGAAAATTGGAACATTGTTGTACATAGCGAAAGCAGTCGGTTGTCCTGGTTTAATCTTTAAGCGCCAAAATAGCTCTTTAGCACCTATTTCAGACAACACTTCTCGCACTAAGTCGCGATCACCTGCAGAGACCCCAGCAGAGGTAATCAACACATCATATTTTAAGCCCAGGATAATTTTCTGGTGCAAATCGTTAATATCATCAATAGCAATACCGATCATTTCAGCATCAGCCCCTATTTCGCTTACCGCAGCGGCTAAGGCAGGAGAATTACAATTAACGATTCCAGTATCACTGCGCTGTCCCAATTCATACAACTCATCCCCGGTGGCCAAAATTGCAACTTGCACTCGCTTGCGCACGCTAATATTTTCCATCCGCAATGCTGCTAATAAGCTTATTTCTGCGGGGCGCAAAACTCTACCAGCGGCAACAACCTTATCTCCAGTGCGAACATCTTCCCCTGACCAACGGATATTGTCCCCATGCTTTACCCTGTGCAGGATGGTTATTTGACCTTCCCCCTCAGCACAAGTTTCGAATGGTATTACAGCATTGGCTCCAAGTGGTATTGGCGCACCAGTCATGATTCTAACTGCTGTTGCTGAAGCGATGCTTGCAGTACATGCTTCTCCTGCTGGGAGATAACCACTAACGGGAAGGGTTGTGCCAATAGGGCAATCTTCTATACGCACAGCGTAACCATCCATAGCTGAGTTATTAACCGCAGGTAGATGGTATTCAGCAATAATATCGGTGGCGCAAGCTCGCCCAGCCGCCGCAAGAAGTGGAACTGTTATCACTGGAAGCAGAGGGACAGTGTCGAGTATTTGCTGCCGTGCTTGGTAAAAAGAGATAGTCATAATTAGGAAGTTACCACCAAAACGTAATTTAGTTGTTAAAGGAGAAGAACGGGACAACTAACATTATGTAGGACATAATTTGCAACTGATCCAAACAGAACATCCCGAATTTCGCCACTTTTTAACTTACGCCCAATAACCAACAATTGAAATTCTTCATCATTAGCGATACGGGGTATTATCCGCCGCGGGGCACCAAACTCAATACGAAGATCTACACTGAAACCGGCATTTCTAAGTAGTTGTGCCAATTCTCCCATTCTTACTTGTGCTGCTTTTTCGGCATTTTCTCGTACCATCTCAATCTGGAAATCGGGAATCATTCGGTAGGCTAACTGATCATTTATTACGTGTACCAAGACCAACTGCTTGGGGAATTGGTCACGGTTGGCAATGACGTCTTCAATAGTTTTATTTGTGGTTGGTGAATCATTTACCGGAATCAAAATTTTAGCGTCCATCAATATCCTCCTATGTCATTACCGGATTAAATGGGGATACGTTTCTTTTTGCAAAAAGTTCGCAAAACCATTTCAGCTTGATTTAGCCGAGAAACCTGCATGTTTTTAGCTTTTAGCAGCAAGACGTCATCAAGAGGAACTTGGATCTGCCTAACCCCACGTTTTACAATGGCCAAATTTGTCATTATTATTTTTAAATCGGCTGGATTATATTTTTTTAGCCCCGGTGGCGATAAGGTTTGAAAACCTTCGGCGATATCTTGTGCAATTTTTTTCGGATTACCTGAAATTGCCATAAATAAACATTACTCTCTTTAAAAAGTTTCTAGCCCTTGGTTTAATTCTGATACTTGATCATTAATAGTCCAAAAATCGTATAAATAACCTAGGCCAAACAGACCACCAGTTAACAAGTAAATTATGGCAGTTATCCATTTACCCATGTACATGCGATGGATGCCAAAAAACCCAACAAAAGTCAGTAGCGCCCAAGCAATGGTGTAGTCGTAGACACCGGCGCTAAACCGACTGCCAGCATCACGGTCCATACTAGGGATGAGAAACAGGTCAATAATCCAACCTATCCCCAACAAGCCAAGGGTGAAGAAATAGATGGTTCCAGAGATTGGTTTCCCATAGTAAAAACGGTGCGATCCGGTAAAGCCGAAAATCCAGAGGATATAACCAATGACTATTTGATGAGTTGCATACGCTCCGTTATTGTGAGCTATATTATTTTCCACGCTACGACTCTTCCTTCGTTTTTGTAATGGTTATACACAAGCACTCTGCTGACGCAAAAACAACATCTCCATCACATATTTTACCATGTACCATCACTTTGCGACCCTCTACCGAAACAATCTCAGTCTCAACAGTTACAACCTGGCCAAGGGGGAGCATATTGCGGAAACTTATATTAAGGTTTCCAACGACAACTGGGTAACCAGCGGCCCACGCAGCTAAACCTAACACCTCATCTAGCACCGCCGCCATCGCACCACCATGAGAAGCCCCTGGGGGACCTTCTGTTTCTGGACCAAACCAAATGCGGGCACGAAGTCCATCTTGCTGATTACGGTAATATGCAACCCGATAACGGTCGCCATCCGGCTCTCCAGAAACAAAA
>JADGED010000137.1 GCA_016744555.1 Desulfuromonadaceae bacterium | reverse complement strand
GGTTAGTAGGGGCGTATGATATTCCCCTAGGTTCTAGGTTTACAACCCATTGTCATGCCTGATGCGCAGGTAGACCGGAAATTTAGGAATGCCTGACCGATACTTCCCATAGTGTTTGAAGGTAACTATTGCTCCAATTGGGGGCGGGTGTTCACGTTCTGCATGGCTAAATCCTGTTCCAATCTTAAATTGTGTTCCATCTTCAAGTCGTACCAGCAGCGAACCTAGTCGCAGGGAGTTGTCGCCTTTGCCTAGGACGTGGGCAATCACAGTCGCTTCAGCATCATGATAGTTTTTTACTTTGAGGATTTCACTGCTACGACCGGGGCTATAAAGAGCGTCCGCTTTACGCACAATAAGACCTTCACCACCAAGTTTCTCAATTCGCTTGAGTTCCTGCTGTAGGTGCTTTTCGCTACGTACCGGTAGCTGTGAAATAACAAATGCGTACTGACTCGGGTGGGTAGTAACCCAACTTTTTGCAAGAGCTATTCTCTCGGTAAAGCCACCAACTGCTTTCGGAACATCAAAGATTGCAAATTTAAGCTTCTTCCAACCGAAGTGATTGTGGTCGTGTCTTACGGTCGAGGCGGTCTGCTCAAAGGTGTCACGCCCGCTCCAGAGTTCCCCTTCCAGAGGAAAGTCAGGGAGGTTACTAATAAATTCAGCCGGGGGATCAAAGGGGTAGCCATTTTTTGACAGTAGCTGTTTTCCATCCCAATAACCACGTACCCCATCAAGTTTCTCACTCATTACCCAGCCCCGGATATCGGTCTGCCCATTGTAGGTTTGTGGCAACATCGGTTTTGCTGCTTGAGATGAAGGTAGCAGCATAAATCCAAAAAGCAGTGAGAGGAAAAAGATTTTACCTGAAAATGGTATTGGAAAGTTGTTATCCTTAAAAAAAATGCAGCAGTTCATGTGGCGATCCCCCCTCAGGAAAAGTAATTAATATGAAAACAGTGTTGCAGTCTCTTTCAATGAAGTCAATGGCAACAGGGTCGATATTGTTAAGGTCTGGCCTTGGATAGGAAGGTTAAGTAATTTGATTTGTAATATTCATAGTTGCCATTTGATAATCCTTGTCGGCTAAATTGTGTTGAGGTTGTAGAGTGCTTGGGATATTCTTCTTCAGTATCCAGTAATCCAATAAAATGGTGGCTAGAGGGTACTTATGAAGATTGGGTATTGAGTATTAAAAATTTAGACAAAAGGTGGAAATAGCAACACGTCACCTTTGAGAGGTAGTGATGTTTGAACTTGATCAACGTTTGCAAAATGATTGTATCGTCCTCGGTGATTTGCCGCTATCGCGCTTGCTATTATTGAACGATTCAACTTATCCGTGGTTTGTCCTGGTGCCAAAATGTACACAGGTTGAAGAAATCTACCAGCTTAGCGAGGTAGATCAGGGGCAATTGTTACGCGAATCGACGCTGTTGGCACGCTGGATGGTCGCCACCTTTCAGTTTGATAAATTGAATATTGGGGCATTGGGTAATGTCGTGCGGCAATTACATTTACATCATGTTGGACGCTCCACTACCGATCCAACTTGGCCGGGGCCGGTTTGGGGGCAGCATCCGCCGCAACCATATGGCGCTGCCGAAATAGAATCTATACATCAACAGGCCGATGCAGGCTTGCTTTTCAATTAAAAGCAGGGTATTTTTTACGGCTTGGACATTGTCCTGTAGATAATACTTTTACCGCTGCAAATATTATATAGGAAATTATTATGCGTTACTCTCAGTACCTGTTACCGACCTTGAAAGAGACCCCTGCCGATGCTGAAATTATCAGCCACCAACTGATGATGCGTGGCGGAATGATTCGCAAGGTTGCTGCAGGGATCTATAGTTATCTCCCTTTTGGTCTCCGTTCTTTACGTAAAATGGAACAAATTATCCGTGAAGAGATGGATAAGGCTGGAGCAATTGAGTGTCTGATGCCGATGGCTAATCCCGCTGAACTATGGCAGGAATCAGGGCGCTGGGAAAAGTATGGCAAAGAGTTGTTGCGTTTTAAAGATCGTAAGTCGGCCGATTTTTGCATGGGGCCAACCCATGAAGAGGTTATTACCGATATTGTACGTAATACCGTTAATTCTTACCGCCAGCTGCCGTTGAACCTGTATCAGATTCAGACCAAATTCCGTGATGAAATTCGCCCCCGTTTTGGCTTGATGCGTGGGCGTGAATTTATCATGAAAGATGCCTACTCATTTGATATGGAAGATGCTGGTGCTGATAGTTCGTACGCCAAAATGTTCCAAGCTTATCGTAATATTTTCAATCGTTGTGGCCTTAACTTCCGTTCGGTTGAAGCAGATAGTGGCACCATAGGTGGTAACTTCTCGCACGAATTTATGGTGCTCGCCGAGTCTGGAGAAGACGGCATCGTTTCGTGTGATAGCTGCGATTATGCTGCCAACGTTGAGAAGGCGGAACTTGTTTACGCTGAGTTAGAAACACCAGTGGCAACACAGGAGTTGCAGCAAGTTGATACGCCGGGGCAGAAGTCGATTGCCGAGGTTGCAACCTTTTTACAATTATCTCCGCAGCAACTTGTTAAAACCTTAATCGTCCAGACTGCCGAAGATGAAGTGCTGGCGGTGTTGTTACGTGGTGATCGGGAGCTAAATGACATCAAATTGGCCAATCTGCTCGATACCGATTGGGTAGTTATGGCCGAAGATGATGTGGTGAAAGAGGTTACGGGTGCACCGACCGGTTTTGCCGGACCAATTGGTTTGCAAGTTAAGGTTGTCGCCGATAGTGAGATTAAAGCGATGGCCGATTTTGTTGTCGGCGCCAATGGTGTCGATAGTCATTATCGTGGCGCTAATCTAGAGCGTGATTTCAGTGCCAGCCAATTCGCCGATATCCGTCAGGCTGAAGCCGGTGATAGTTGTCCACGTTGTGAGGCTGGTAAGTTTGAGAGTTGGCGTGGGATTGAAGTGGGGCATATTTTTAAACTTGGAACGAAATACTCCGAGGCCTTGAATGCGACTGTGCTCGACGACCAAGGGAAGTCGAAGCCATTGGTTATGGGTTGCTATGGTATTGGAGTCGGTCGCACAGTTGCTGCTGCTATTGAGCAGAATCACGACGAAAATGGCATGGTTCTGCCGATGCCACTGGCACCATTCCAAGTATTGGTGACAATGCTTAACCCTAAAGATGATGAAGTCCGTGAAGCGGCAGAAACGCTTTATCAGCAATTGCTAGATTTAAATATAGAAGTATTGCTTGATGATCGTAATGAGCGCCCCGGAATTAAGTTTAAAGATGGCGATTTGATTGGTATCCCACTGCGTGTGACCGTTGGAGCCCGGAGTTTAAAAGAGGGTAACGTTGAGTTAAAAGTACGAAAAAGTGGAGATGTGTCTCTTGTCGCCGTTACCGATGTCGTTACCAAGTTGCAGCAACAGGTCAGCGAAGCGTTGACGGTTGTCCCCGAGAGTTAATACGGGCAAAAAAACTATGACCGAAGTCCAAATCGATAAAGGTGGCGAAGTTAAGCTGCCAGCAGAAATATATCGTCCACTAGGGGAGCAGCCCCTAGAAGTTATTTCTGCGTCTTCTGGACACCTCCTGCTCGGCAGGCCGGATGCCAAGGGGCCAGTGCATATTTCTGGAATTCTTGAAGAGGGGGCGATTCCAGATTTACTCTCCTACTTTAACATGTTTAGAAAGACTGGAATTCTGACCGTTGAGTTAACGGGTGGTTTAAAGGCGCTTTACTTTCAGCAGGGGGAGATCGTTTTTGCTACCAGTACTTTCGCTAGTGAAGATTTAGGTGAAGTACTGTTCTCATTGGGGAAGATTGAAAAAGATCAGTTGCTTAAGCTTCGGGGAATGGTTAGTGACGTAACACCAATGGGGAAATTGTTGGTAGAGCTGGCCGCAATTCCTCCTAAAGACCTGTGGCTAGCGGCCCGCAGCCAAGTAGAACATATAATTTACACACTGTTTTCAGCGGAGAAGTCGAGCTTTTATTTTCAGTTGATGGAGATAGACCAAGAAAATATCTTGCGCTTGTCTATGAGTACACAGAATATTATTATGGAAGGGTTGCGGCGCCTTGATGAAAAAGCATTGTTTATGCGTAAAATTGTCTCGCTTGATTACTTCCCCGTGGAAACTGGTAAAGAGTTAACCGATTTATCGCAGCCAGAAGCGCAAATGATGCAGATAGCTCAGGCTGGGCAGTATAGTGCTCGTGATTTGTTTCGGCAGTTAGGTGTGCGTGAATTTGATGGTATTCGGATTTTGTACGGCTTGCTTGAGCGACGCCTGGTTCGGATGGAAGATACCCCAACCTCTGAAATTGAAGGTATTCTTGGTCAAGTTATGGCAGCATACAATAGTCTGTTTAAGCTGATCTTCGTACGTATCTCAAAAATAAGTCCACAGTTCCCTCAAGAAGTAGCGCAATCGCTACGTGATTTGCCTGAACCGTACTCGTTTGTGTTGCGTGATGTTGAGTTGCAGGAAGACGGGACGTTGGATGGTAATCGGATTGTTGCTAACTTAGAAGGTTTGGAAGAGGGGGATAAGAATAAGTTACTATCTGATTCTCTTTGTGAAGTAGCTTTTATGCAAACCATGGCGGTACGGAGGGACCTTGAGCCGGAGCAGGCGCGACCGTTGATCTCCAGAGTTCAGGAAGTTACCACTAAAACTCGTGATATGATTGAGGGAAATTAATGAAACAAGAAGCTAAAGAACGTTTGATCTTTGCGTTGGATGTCGATGATTTTTCTGCTGCCGAAAACTGGGTTGAGCAGTTGCATGAAAATGTTGGGCTGTTCAAGGTTGGCAAGCAATTATTTACTCGTTGTGGTCCAGAAGTGGTCAAAATGGTTCAGGATCGTGGCGGGGATGTCTTTCTTGACCTTAAGTATCACGATATTCCGAATACGGTTGCCAAGGCAGCGGTTGAAGCTTGTAAACTGGGGGTGAAAATGTTTAATGTTCACGCTCTAGGTGGTGCCGAAATGATGCGCACAACGGTAGCTGAAGTTAACGCTTATTGTGAAGCGAGTGGAAATGCACGGCCAACCATGTTGGCGGTTACTATTCTTACCTCATCAACAGCCGAGACTTTGGCCGGGATTGGCATCGATAGAAGTGTTGAAGAGATGGTGCCACGGCTAGCGAAGCTAGCGCAGGATGCCGGTTTTGATGGTGTGGTTGCGTCGCCGAAAGAGGTAGGGTTGATCCGTGCAGCTTGTGGCGATGATTTTGCTATTGTTACCCCTGGAGTACGACCAACCTTTGCTGCAATGGATGATCAAAAGCGGGTTACTACTCCTACCGACGCCATTAGCGCCGGAGCCACGGCGTTGGTAATAGGTCGCCCAATTTCAGCTGCCAAAGATCCACTAGCAGCAGCTGGTAAGATTTTGGCAGAAATTAAGACTGCATTGGCAGGTTGATGGCCGATTATCTGTATGGAATTAATCCGGTAGGTGAAGCTTTTCAAGGCGTCGCACGTAAACCACTTGAGTTGCTGGTTGTTAATGGCGATCGCAACGAGCGGTTGAATAAATTGGTGGAGCAAGCAGAGCAGCGGCAGTTAAAAATTAGTTATTTTAGCCGTAAAGAGCTTGATCGTCTGGCTGGTAACAGCCAACACCAAGGGGTGTTGTTACGCCTTACTGCGTTTAATTACGCCGACTTCTCTAGCCTGCTGCACCAGTGGCAAAAGAGTGGCGATGCCGCATTTTTCCTGGTGTTGGACGGTATAACCGATCCGCATAACTTTGGGGCGATGTTACGTAGTGCCGAAGTTGCCGGGTGTAAAGGTGTCATCGTCGCGAAGGACCGTTCCTGTCCGGTAAGTTCAGTCGTCGAAAAAAGTGCCGCTGGTGCTTTGGCTCATGTCCCCTTATGTCAGGTAACCAATTTATCTCGAACAATTGAGGAATTGAAGAAAGCTGGAGTTTGGTGCTACGGTTTGGCCGGTGAGGCCGGTGCCAATGAACTCTATAGTGTTGATTTGACCGGCAACCTGGCCTTGGTTGTCGGTAGCGAAGGTAAAGGGCTGCGCCCAAATATTCGCAACCATTGTGACGGTTTATTGTCGATTCCGATGGCTGGGCAGGTTAATTCTTTAAATGCTTCAGTCGCTGCCGGAATTGCACTGTTTGAAGCTGTGCGGCAAGGTCGAACCAAGAGAAAGTAACCGATTGTTTTTTTTTCGTGTTTTTTGCTTGCATTCCAAAATGGGTTGCGTTATAAACTTCGCCTTGTGCTGGCGTAGCTCAATTGGCAGAGCACCTCACTTGTAATGAGGATGTTGGGGGTTCAACTCCTGTCACCGGCTCCATATGTATGCCCATAGCCTTGCTTTTATATTAAAGGGGCTGTGGGCGTTTTTATTCTGCGATTGATTATATTGTGTTTTTCGCTATTTGCTGATGGTCGTTTGTATCTCAGTTTAGTGAGCAGGGTAGCTAAGAATTGCGTGTTTTAGGCTGACTTATCAGTCCTAAAAAATAT
>JADGED010000136.1 GCA_016744555.1 Desulfuromonadaceae bacterium | reverse complement strand
CCTTGGTCGAGGGCGGTATATATTTGTTGCAGCAGTGCTTGGGTAGATATCCGTTCGTTACCAGTACCAAAGCCATTTATTGTTGTCGTCATTTTTATATTCTCCGCTAGAGGGTCAGGGTGCAGGCTGTGAGTTTATATTTTCCTTTAACCTGAATCCTTGAGCCCTGTGCCTTCTTTTTAACAAACGTGCTGAATTTTTAGTCTGTCAGCAACGGCATGATCGGTTGAGATCAGTGCATCAGCACGACCTACTGGCAAGGTTGAGTTGCCAATTGGTGCCATTAGTTTTTTAAATTCCTTGTCCATGGCAAGGAAATAATTGACGATGTTCTGTGCCACTTTTTCTGGGTCGAGACGATGCGCCAATTGTGGCTCCTGGGTTGTGATTCCCGCAGGGCAGAGCCCGGTGTTGCAAGCATTGCAGCGACCGGTGTCGTTGCCGACACAGCCAGCCATCTGTAAAATAAGCTTACCGCTGAAAACGCCGTTAGCACCCAAGCAGATCATTTTAAAAGCATCTGCAGCGAGGTCGCCAGTTTTGCCCAAGCCACCAGCTGCCCAAAGAGGGATTTGCCCTTGACGGCCCTGAGATACTGCCGCTAGGTAGCAATCGCGCAATTTGCTAGCAATTGGGTGGCCGGTATGGTCAAGGCTAACCTCGTGCGCCGCTCCAGTGCCGCCGTCGATGCCGTCGAGGAAGAAACCGCCGACAATATTGTATGGGTCACGAACCAGATTGTTGAAGACACTAACGCTGGTAGATGATGCCGCAACTTTTATTGCTACCGGAACACGGAACTTAAATGCTGCATTCATGGAGAGGAACATCTTCTGCACACTCTCTTCGATGGAATATAGTCCTTGGTGGTTCGGTGGACTAAGGAGATCGGTCTTTGGTACTCCACGGATCGCCTGAATGTGGGATGCGACCTTGCCCGATTGTAGTAGACCGCCGTCGCCGGGCTTAGCGCCCTGACCAATTTTAATCAGGATTCCGGCTGGGTCTTCAATCATGTCTGGCATGCTGGTGGCGATTCGGTTCCAGCCAAAGTGACCAGAAGCAATTTGCAGGATCATGTACTTTAGATATTTAGAGCGTAATAGACGACGTGGCAGTCCGCCCTCGCCAGAGCTCATGCGCACCGGCAAGCCGCACTCTTCGTTTAGGTAGGCGGTAGCCATTGCTACTGCTTCCCACATGCGCCAAGAGAGGGCGCCGATGGACATGTCACCAATAATTATCGGATAGATCATGTTGACCGGTGGCGTTGCAGTGCTGGTAATTAGGTTGCCGTCGTTGTCGCTAGAAAATGGTAGCTCGCCCGGTGGCAGAATTCTACCAAACGGCGCCAGTAAGTCAAAGGTATGGCGCTGTGCATCCAAGCTTGGGTCGGTCATTTGGGAGATGCGGCCAACGCGAATACTGTCGAGGGTACGGGTTGCCCCCTCTAAGTTTTTCCGACCACCACGTTTGATTGAATCTGCTGTGAGGCAGCGGGTGATAATTGGGTGACGGTTGTCGGGGTTGCGTTCTGGTCGGATCGCATCGTTAGGGCAAACCTTTTCGCACATGCCACAGCCACGGCAAAAATCACGGATCGAATTGACCTGTTTGATTACCGGAACGGCAGAAAAGCTAGCTTTTGGTTCGGGGAAATCCCCCTCAGATACTACTGAACGCCGGCGCTCCACTTTCATCTTGATTGCCCGGAATGAGCAGGTAGCAATGCAAGATCCACACATGGTGCAACGCTTGCTGTCGTAGATGATTTTCCATGGAAGATCGTTGGCAGTGACGTTGTTCATTTTTACTGTTTCCATCGCTGCACCTCTAATTTGTCGTTGATGGCTATAGTTTCTCGCTCGCCTGGATAGATGTCTGTTGTCCAGTCGCGATCGGGTAGGATTTCATTTATTCCGCATACTTCCGAAGAAAATACAACAGTTCGGTCGTCGTGGCCGATGACGATTGGACGTAATTTCTTCGCATCACAGCAGGTGAACATGGTGTTGTCTGGTAGTAGGCCAATTATCGCATTGGGGCCATTTATCTCAAGGTGAGCCAGGGACTGCCGTATTCCCATTAATTGGTTTTTATCGGCACGGCTCTCTAATTGCTCAAATGGTAGCGGGGTTATGGTGTGCTTAAAGTAGCGTAACGGCCATCCTAGTTGGCGATGAACGTAATGTAGTGTGTAAAGGAAGCACTGTGAGTCAGATTCAAAGCCGATATAGCCCCGGTGGAGTCCCTGTTGGAACTCTTTATTTTTTAGGTAAAAGGTGTTCTCGCCGTTAGCAAGAACAGTGTAGCCCTGAGTGTGGAACGGGTGGGCTGCATAACGGACAATATCGTAGTTAGTGTTTTGCCGACACTGGGCAGTGATAACTTTAGCGGTGAAGCGGTCATCGACTTCCCACAGGTTGAAATAGGTGCCGATATCGTGGGGGTCACCTATCTCTTTCAGGGTAATTACGTCTGGCCAGAATGAGTAGGCAAAGCCCTCTTCGTTTGGCTCTAAGGCTTCCCTTAGTTGCAACCTGGTGTCAAGGAGCAGTTCTTCCTTCTCTTTTTGACCGAGGTGCTCATAGGCATAGGGGTAGTTAAAGGTTTCAAAAACATAGTTAGGCATAGCGCTGATATTGAGGCCTGGCCAGTCGTTAGCGACTGGAGACCATTGGACGATCCGGCGAAAGCCGATTTCGTGCAGGATGTTTTCAGCGATTCTAATTCCCTCGTCGGTACAAGCCATAGACAGGGTTGGTAGGTGCTTGTAGGGCTCGAAAATGCCGCCGAGATCTTGCATTACCATTGCAAAGCCAGAGTTGTCATGGCCTTCTTGTTGGGAGCGCATTAATTTTAAGGCCATGCTTGGGTGCATATAATCCAAGCTTTTGATGGCGCCGATACGACACATAGGTGACTCCTTGCTGTTTATCGAAATGTCGGAATTGCTTCAGGGTGCATAAGGCAGGTTTTGTGCCAACTAGTAAAGATAGGTAAGTATAAGAGCTATGTGGCCGAATTATTGTTGGTTTTTGGGCGCAGTTGGTTTATTGAAAGGTTGTTGTTTTTCTATAGAGGGGCGGGAGTGAGTCAGAAGGCACTCAGAGTGAGTACATTGTTTGTGCGACCAAAAAAAGGCAACCTGCGAGGCGGTCAAGTTTAGGTCGCCTCGCAGGTTGTAATGGTTTTATACCATGGTAATCCAGTTGTGCGGATCTTCTTCTTGGCCGTATTGAATGGCAGTAAGTTTATTGTAGAGCTCCATGGTGAGTTTTCCGGTGTTACCATCACCAAGTTGGACGGTTTGATCTTTGTAGCAAAATGAGCCGACTGGTGAAATAACAACTGCAGTGCCGGTACCAAACGCTTCTTCAAGGCGGCCATTGGTTGCCCCTTCAAGGATTTCATCGACGCTAAGGGCCCGCTCTTCAACTTCGTAACCCATCTCTTTAACCAAGGTTAACACCGAACGGCGGGTAATGCCGTCGAGAACAGTTCCTTTTAGCGGTGAGGTTACAATTTTTCCGTCGTAAAGAAACAGCATATTCATGCTGCCAACTTCCTCAACGAAGCGCTTCTCTTTGGCATCCAGCCATAGAACCTGATCGTAGCCGTTCTCTGCCGCTTCTTTAGCTGCATAAAGGCTAGCAGCATAGTTACCACCGGTTTTAGCTTCACCAGTACCACCTTGAGTTGCGCGGACGTAGTAGTCAGAAATCCAAATTTTTACTGGCGCAATACCACCTTTATAGTAGGCGCTTACCGGGCAGAGGATAACATAGCAAAGGTACTGATCTGCTGGGCGTACGCCGAGCATTGGCTCAGTAGCAATCATCGTTGGGCGAATATATAGGCTAGTACCGGCGCTGTGAGGTACCCAGTCGGACTCAAGTTCGATTAATTTAAGCATAGCATCGAGAAAAAACTTTTCATCAACCTCGGGCATGCACATCCGTTCGGCGCTACGATTGAAACGGGCTACATTGTCGGCGGGTCGAAACATGGCAATGCTGCCATCTGGACGCCGGAAAGCTTTTAGTCCTTCAAAAATTTCTTGTGAGTAATGGAGTACCATTGCAGCGGGATCCAGGGTTAGTGGTCCGTATGGTTCAATTCGCGCAGAGTGCCAGCCTTTGTCTCTGTCGTATTCCATGACCAGCATCCGATCGGTAAATTGTTTACCGAAAACTAGCTCATTTTCATCTTTTATCGGTGGCTTGGGCTCAGTGATTGGTAGAATTTGTAAGTCCATGATGTGGTTTTCTCCAAGAAAAAGTGTATATTGGTAGCAACAGTTTTTATCACAGCAAACACCTGTCCGCAACCATCTCGTTTAACGAAAAGTAGATTATGTCGATAATTGAGCTCAAATACGGTAGTAGCACCTTAGCGGCAGATGTCCCTGCGGCTAAGGTTTTGCAACCAGCTGCATTACTACAAGAAACAAAGCCGATACAGCTGATTAGTGATGGATTAGCGACCCCTATAGGTTCTTTGCCTTTAGCGAAGATAGTTACTGCCGGTGAAAAGGTTGCAATTGTGACCTCTGATATTACTCGTTACACCGGTAGTGAGCTATATTTACCAGTTCTTGTGGCGGAACTTAATCGGCTAGGGGTTGCCGATGCAGATATTGAAATCATTATCGCTTTGGGGATTCATCGCTACCAGACCGAAGCAGAGCATCGCAAAATTGTTGGTTCGTTATATGGTCGAATTTCCGTTTATGATCACGAATGTGATGATCCCGATGAGCTAGTCGACTTGGGTCTGACCGAAGCGGGGATTGCGGTGCAAATTAATCGCCGGGTGGTTGCAGCAGACCGAGTAATTGTAACTGGGACGATAGGGTTCCATTATTTTGCTGGTTTTGGTGGTGGACGCAAAGGTTTGGTGCCGGGAGTTGCCAGTCGTGAAACCTGTATGGCCAGCCACTTTGCTGTATTCAACCCTCCTGAAGTCGGTGGCAAGCATTCGCAAGCGGTGACTGGTGTCCTTGATGGTAATCCGGTGCATCGTAATTTATTGCAAGCTGCCCAGTTGGTGAAACCAGATTTTTTATTGAATACCGTTCTTTCGCCGCAAAAAGAGATCGTTGGGGTATTTTGTGGTGATTTAGAGCAAGCCCATTTAGCTGGCTGTGATATGGCGCGGGAATTATATCAAGTATCATTACCGAATCCTGTCGATCTGGCGATAATTTCCTGTGGCGGCGAGCCGAAAGATATCAATTTTATCCAAGCGCAAAAGGCTCTCGATTATGGCTGCCGAGCAGTTAAGGATGGTGGTACCATTATTTTTATGGCCGCATGTCAGGATGGCTTTGGCAATGAAAGCTTTTTTGACTGGTTTCGCTACCAAGCTTTGGATGAATTTGAGCTTGCATTACGGGCAAATTATCAAATTAATGGTCAAACTGCCCATGCTACTCTAGCAAAATCGCAACGATTTCGGGTTGTTTTGATTAGCGAATTTAGTTCTGAACAAACCGTAACAATGGGGATGGAAAAAGCTGCTAATTTGCAAATAGCCGTTGATATGGTTACCCCTTCTCTTGCCGAAAATTGTGAAATAGTGGTAATTCCAAATGGTGGTACAGTGGTGCCAACGATTGATAATTGTTGACAGTTTCTTAGATGTAATTAGAATGTGACAATGTGTTTACGTAGGTTTTGCAGATAAGATAACTTTTTCCGCTAGCTAGATATAAGGAATAGAAATATGCCGACTAAAGAAGAAGTTGTCCAGCATGTGATTGAAACCGGCTCATTACCAACCTTGTCAACAGTAGCATCGAAGTTGATAAATATTACTGGTAAAGAAGAGACCACTATCTATGATATCTCCAAGTTGATAGCGCAGGATGTGTCGTTATCGACTAAAATTTTGAAAGTTGTTAACTCCTCCTTTTATAATTTCCCCAATGATGTTGGAACGATTCAGCAGGCGGTCGCTATTTTGGGCACCAATGCGGTGCGTAGTCTAGTGCTTTCATTCTCTTTCTTAAACATGGAACGCCCACAGCATGGTGCCGGGTTTGATTATTCTTTGTTCTGGGAAGAGTCGCTGGCGGCAGCAGTGGCATCTAAACTGATAATGGCCAAAGTTTCCGATCACGATCCAGAAGAGGCGTTTACAATCAGCCTGCTACAAAACCTTGGTAAATTGATTCTGGCATGTGCTTATCGCGAAACTTACGATCAGCTATTGGAAGAGGCCGCTGGTAGTGAAAAGCGTTTACTCGAATTGGAGGATGAGCGAATCGGAGCTAATCATGCGTATATCGGCGGCGAGGCGGCCAAGCGCTGGAATTTTCCCGATAGTTTAGCCATCCCGATTATTTATCATCATGATCCAGAAAGTTACTCTGGGGAAAACACTGAAATAAAGACCGAAATTGGGGTGGTCCATCTGGCCGCTTTGCTGGCAAATATCATGTATTCTGGGAATCCAATCGATTACCATGCGCCATTTCGTGAGCGAGCGAAGAAGATGTTTAATTTGGACACTCAGGGGATTGATGATGT
>JADGED010000135.1 GCA_016744555.1 Desulfuromonadaceae bacterium | reverse complement strand
GATATGGAGAGCCTGAAAGATAAAAATCTTGAGGTTGCACATATCAATCTGAATGATAATACGGTTGAGGGATACAGCTACTTTCTGATCCAGCTTTTTCGGTGCAATACCACCCTGAAGCATCACCTGGGCCTCACGATGCCCACTACTTGTTTGAACGTTTTATTGAAATGATGAAAAACCATAAAGAAGGTATCAGCCATGCCTAAGCGCGAAGACTTAAAAAAAATATTAATAATTGGAGCAGGTCCAATCATCATTGGTCAAGCTTGTGAATTTGATTATTCCGGAACTCAGGCATGTAAAGCCCTGAAAGAAGAAGGCTACGAGGTAGTCTTGCTTAATTCCAATCCGGCAACAATAATGACCGATCCAGATTTTGCCGATCGAACTTATATTGAGCCGGTTACCCCTGAAGTTTTATCTCGAATTATTGCTAAAGAGCGCCCTGATGCTGTGTTGCCAACCTTGGGTGGTCAAACTGCTTTAAATACAGCGGTTGCGGTAGCCGAGTCTGGCGTGCTTGAAAAGTATAATGTCGAAATGATTGGGGCAAAACTTGGCCCGATAAAAAAGGCTGAAGACCGTACATTGTTTAAGCAAGCAATGGAAAATATTGGTATTGATGTGCCCCGCTCAGGTTTGGCCCATAGTTATGAAGAAGCAGTTAGCGTTATTGATAATATTGGATTTCCCGCAATCATTCGCCCATCGTTTACTTTGGGGGGAACCGGTGGTGGTATTGCCTACAATCGCGAAGAATATGATCGCATGGCAATTGCCGGAATAGATGCTTCACCAACCAACGAAATTTTGGTCGAAGAATCAATTATTGGTTGGAAAGAGTATGAGCTTGAGGTTATGCGTGACAATGCCGACAACGTCGTCATTATCTGTTCTATTGAAAACTTCGATGCCATGGGTGTCCATACCGGTGATTCCATTACTGTCGCTCCGGCACAGACCCTAACTGACAAAGAGTATCAAATTCTGCGGGATGCGTCGTTGAAGATCATCCGTGAAATTGGGGTCGAAACTGGTGGCTCAAATATTCAATTTGGTATCAACCCTAAGGATGGTCGTTTAGCAGTAATTGAGATGAATCCACGGGTTTCCCGTTCGTCTGCTCTTGCATCCAAAGCAACCGGTTTCCCGATTGCTAAAATTGCTGCCAAACTCTCAGTTGGTTATCGTCTTGATGAACTGCATAATGATATTACTCGTGAAACTCTTGCTTCATTTGAGCCTACCATCGACTATGTTGTTACCAAGGTACCACGTTTTACCTTTGAGAAATTCCCACAGTCTGATGCTACTCTGACTACACAGATGAAATCAGTCGGTGAAGCTATGGCTATTGGTCGTACCTTTAAGGAGAGTTTGCAAAAAGCCCTCCGTTCGTTAGAGATTGATTCATACGGTTTTGAAAGTCGCATATTCAATAAGCCTGCCGACTATGTTCGTACTTTAACTGAGCGTGAACGTGATGAGCTTATTGTAAAACTGCAAGTACCTAGCTGGGAGCGTATGTGGTACCTAGCAGATGCTATTAGAGCCGGTTTTTCAATCGACTATATCTATCAACTTAGTGGTATTGACCCATGGTTCTTGAATAATATCGATCAGATAATTAATATGGAATCGGTTCTGTTGACCCATAAAGACAAACTTAATACCGATGACACTGAGTTTACCGATTTATTACGTGAGGCCAAACAGTACGGCTTTTCTGATCGACGCTTAGCTTTCCTTTGGGGGATAACCGAAGGTGATATCCGAGAAATGCGACATAAGCTTGCTGTTCTCCCTGTATACAAGCGGGTAGATACTTGTGGGGCTGAGTTTGAAGCTTTTACCCCATATTTTTACTCTACCTACGAAGAAGAGTGTGAAGCAGAGCCAACCGATAAACGTAAAATTATTATTCTCGGTGGTGGCCCAAATCGAATCGGGCAGGGGATAGAGTTTGATTACTGTTGTGTTCATGGTGCCTTCTCCCTAGCGGCAGATGGCTTTGAAACTATTATGGTCAACTGTAATCCAGAAACTGTTTCTACCGATTACGATACTTCCGACCGACTCTATTTTGAGCCACTGACCTTGGAAGACGTCTTAGCAATTGTTGAGATTGAAAAGCCTGAAGGGGTTATTGTTCAGTATGGTGGTCAAACCCCATTGAAACTGGCAGTAGCATTAGAAAAAGCTGGCGTCCCAATTATCGGTACTTCACCTGATGCAATCGACCGTGCTGAAGATCGTGAGCGGTTTCAAGCATTACTTAACAAGTTGAATTTGCTCCAGCCAGAAAATGGTATTGCTAGAGCTTTTGATGAGGCTGAAGTGATAGCAGAGCGGATTGGCTATCCAGTAGTAGTTAGGCCATCATATGTGCTTGGTGGGCGTGCTATGGAGATAGTTTATAATGTTGAGCGTCTGCGTGATTACATGAAGTATGCAGTTGATGCATCACCTGAGCATCCAGTTCTCGTTGATAAGTTTTTACAAAATGCGATTGAGGTTGATGTCGATGCATTGGCCGATGGCAAAGAAGTTGTAATTGGTGGCATCATGCAGCATATTGAAGAAGCTGGTATCCACTCTGGTGATTCCGCTTGTTCTTTACCCCCATTTTCTTTGTCAGATGAAATTATTGCAGAGATTAAGAAACAGACAATAGCTTTGGCTCTAGAGCTAAAAGTTATTGGTTTGATGAATATTCAATTCGCAGTTAAAGATACTACTATATATCTCCTAGAAGTTAATCCTCGTGCTAGTCGCACCGTGCCATTTGTTTCAAAAGCTACAGGTCGACCTCTTGCACAAATTGCTGCAAAAGTTATGTCTGGTCAAAGCCTTGCTGACTTGGGTGTTTCTGGTGATATTATTCCCGATTATATTTCGGTTAAAGAAGCTGTATTCCCGTTTGTGAAATTTCCAGGTGTTGATACTTTGCTTGGACCAGAGATGAAATCAACTGGTGAAGTAATGGGGATTGATTACGATTTTGGCCACGCATATGCTAAAGCGCAGCTAGGGGCTGGGGTGAAATTACCTAGTTCTGGGAAAATCTTTATTAGTATTAAAGATTCCGATAAAGAGCATGTTTTAGAGCCAACTAAAAACTTGGTTGCAGCAGGATTTGCCATTGTAGCTACCAGCGGTACTGCTGAATACCTAAATCAAAATGGGATAAAAGCCCAGCAAATTAATAAAGTTAAAGAGGGTAGACCTCACTGTGAAGACGCTATTAAGAGTGGTGAAATTTGCATGGTATTTAATACAACTTTAGGGGCGCAATCTGTTGCCGATTCATTTTCTATTCGTCGTTCAGCCATAATGAATGACATTGCTTATTTTACTACCATGGCGGGTATAATTGCTGCTGCTGATGGTATTTTAGCAATATCTCGAGAAGATCTTGACGTTAAGCCGTTACAAGAGTATTATCCTTCCTGATTTTGTCATACCCTAATAATGTAACGATTCAGTGGGCGGTTTACCGCCCACTGTTTTTTTTGAGGAGCAAGAAGTTATGAGCGAAGAATCGGTCCCCATGACAACCGAGGGGCATCAACGTTTACAAGAAGAATTAAAGCATCTGGTTAGATTTGAGCGTCCTAAGGTTGTTCAGGATATTGCCGAAGCGCGTAGTCACGGTGATCTATCAGAAAATGCTGAATATGATGCCGCTAAAGATCGTCAAGGTTTTGTTGAAGGACGGATCAAAGAATTAAATCATAAAATCGCTTTGGCACAGATTATTGATCCATCGTCTATCAAAAGCGATAAAATCGTATTTGGTGCAAAAGTAACTATGATAGATATTGATACCGATAATGAAGTTAGTTATCAAATCGTTGGTGTTGATGAAGCTGACATTAAAGTTGGAAAAATTTCGATTACCTCACCAGTTGGCCGGTCACTAGTAGGTCATAGAGTTGACGAAGAGGTAACCGTTAATGTACCTTCTGGAGTTAAAGTATACGAAATTACCGATATAGAATATTCTTAAGTCTATTTTCTATTGGATTTAAGCGGGTCATTATCAATTAAGATAATGGCCCGTTTTTTTTACAATTATATTGCTTGCAACCATGCGAACAATTTTCTATTTTAAATAAAAAGATTTTATCTGAACATTTGGTTATATAAGTGATAAGGGGTAACTATGGCTCCAAAAATTACCAAAGATATGAGTATTCAGCAGGTTTTGCAAATGAGTCCTGAAGTTGCAAAAGTATTATCACGTTTTGATCTCGATTGTGCTGGATGCTTGGGGGTAACAAGTGAGACTTTAGCTCAAGGTGTAAGGGGACATGGTGGTGATGTTGAAGAAGTTCTTTCCGCTTTGAATGCAATATTTGAAAACTAATTTTGCATGTCGGTATCTAAAACCATACCTGCTTCACCTTCTGAGTTAGATAAGAAGCTTGATGTTTTACGTGGGGTAGGACCACGAATGGTACCCAAGCTACAAAAACTTGGGCTAAATAATATTGAAGATGCTCTGTATCATTTACCCAGTCGCTATGAAGATCGTCGGCAATTAAAACCGATAAGTAGATTAATATCGGGGCAGCAAGAAGTTTTTGTTGGCACTGTTTTAGCTGCTGGGGAATCTCTTACCAGCCGGACTCGACGTAAAATATTTGAAGTAATTGTTGGGGATGGCAGCGGTAAGATCTCACTTAAATGGTTTAGGTACCGGAAACCATGGTTGCAAAAACGTTTTCCAATTGATAGCAAAGCAATATTTATCGGTGAAATTAAGCAGTTTGGTTCTGTCCGTGAAATTCATCATCCCGATTCTGAATTAATTCAAGCCGATACCGACCTTGTCCAACTATTAAAATCTGACCCGCTTAATTATGGTCGAATTTTACCAGTATATCCACTTACCGAAGGCTTAAGCCAAAAACAAGCACGTAAGATTTGGTACCCGCTAGTCGAAAATTATGCCGACCATGTTGAGACATGCCTACCTGCTAAGATTAGGGAAAAACATCATTTATTGACCCTTCCAGAGGCATTAACGGCTATCCATTGGCCTCCAGAAACAACTGGATTAGCTGATTTGGAAGATGGTAGAAATGTTGCCCGTAAGTCATTGGTGTTTGATGAATTTTTCTTTTTAGAACTCGGATTAGCTCTTAAACGGGCAGGGGTGCAGTTGGAGGAGGGGATAGCGTTTAAGTTTTCACACAAGTTCACTATCCCATTAAATAAGATGTTGCCATTCAAGTTAACCGAAGCGCAACGTCGAGTTTTAGGGGAAATAAAAATTGATATGATGGCAGCCCATCCTATGCATCGTTTATTGCAGGGTGATGTTGGTAGTGGCAAAACCATGGTAGCTATGATGGCATCATTGATTGCAATTGAAAATAAAACTCAAGTAGCGGTGGTTGCACCAACCGAAATTTTGGCCGAACAGCATTATCAGAACTTTTGTCTATGGTTTGAAAAGTTAGGTTTGAAAACTGGATTATTGCTTGGAGGCATGGGGGTAGCAGCAAAGCGAGAATTGCTAGAACAGATTGCAACTGGAGAAATTGATTTAGTCGTAGGTACGCATGCAATACTGCAAGCTGGTGTCGAATTTAAGTGTTTGGGACTTGGAATAGTTGATGAACAACACCGTTTTGGAGTAAAGCAAAGAAGTATACTCAAACATAAGGGGAAAAATCCCGACATTTTGGTTATGACTGCAACGCCAATTCCAAGGACATTATCAATGACACTTTATGGAGACTTATCGGTTTCTGTTATTGATCAATTGCCACCGGGTAGAAAACCGATTACGACTGAATTGTACCGTGCTAACCAAAAACAACATGCTTACATCCGGATTGGAAAAGAATTAGAGCAAGGGCGTCAAGCGTATGTAGTTTATCCATTGGTAGAAGAATCGGAGAAAAGTGATTTGCAAGCAGCGACAATTGCTGCTGAAACTTTTGCAAAAGAAATTTTCCCTCAATTTAGTATTGGTTTGCTACACGGTAGGATGAAATCAGTCGAAAAAGATGCAGTAATGGAACGTTTTCGGCAGGGAGAAATTCAACTATTAGTCTCTACAACTGTCATTGAAGTGGGCGTTGATGTTCCTAATGCCACCGTTATGATGATCGAGCATGCTGATCGTTTTGGCTTGTCACAACTCCATCAATTAAGAGGTCGAGTCGGTAGAGGCGCAGATAAAAGTTACTGCCTACTTATTCCATCTAGTCATTATAGTGAAGATGCGCGAAAACGATTGCAGGTAATGGTTAATACTAACGACGGCTTTAAAATTGCCGAGGCCGACCTTGAGATTCGTGGTCCAGGAGATTTTCTTGGAACTAGGCAAGCTGGACTGCCTGACTTTAGAGTGGCTAGCATAATAAAAGATATCAGGATTCTTGACACTGCCAGACAGGAAGCTTTTGCGTATGTAAAACAAACCAACCAATTAACCACGACAGCAGCACAGCCAGTTAAGGAAGAATTGATACGCCGCTGGGGTGGTCGATTAGAATTAGCTGCTATAGGATAAAATTATTTTTTTAAATACTCAGATACAGATTTTAAGATTAAATCACGCAAGGTACTTTCATCGTCAATTGC
>JADGED010000134.1 GCA_016744555.1 Desulfuromonadaceae bacterium | reverse complement strand
ATGGTTCCGTCTGCTGCCTGAGTTAAAGCACTAAACCCTTTACGACTTGGATCTTGCTGTAATTCAACATTGCGTCCATCATCACTGCTAAGCAGTAGTGTTCCCGCCAATCCGGCCACAAGGAGCGAACCATCTGGAAGCACCAAACCACTGCTCAAGCTTGCCTCTACACCGGTCTCTATTAGCTCCCAATTATTACCGTTATCGGCAGAACGAAATAAGTTACCTCGCAGTCCGAGCAATAGCAGGCTGTCATCTGCAGTTGCTAAAATACCAAAAAAAGAGCCCATATAGTCTGGGCTCAAGGTAGTCCACGTTTTTCCGCCATCGGCAGAGCGATAAGCATAACCAGCTTCAGCGGCAATAAATAATTTGTCCCCAACAGCGATTAACTCATTCAGATGAAAATCATCTTCACTGATCCAACGCCCTTCCCAACTACTACCACCATCAAAGCTTTCCAAAAACTGACCATATGCCCCAATAGCGTAGCCATGATTTTGGTCGAGAAAAATAATATCGAGCAATGGTGCATCAGCGTCAATATTTTCATAAACCTGTTGCCATGAGTTCCCAGCATCAGTAGTGCGTAAAATCACTTGATCATGACCGACGATCCAACCAGTTTGCTTATCAAGAAAAAAAACACTGGTCAGAGTGGCTCGTGTAGGTGCTGCTATTTGCTCCCAGCTACCGCCATTATTATCACTGATTAAAATATGGCCGCGCTCTCCAACAGCGACTAAATTATCACCTGCTCTTGCAATATCAAGCAACATTGAGCGCTCTACCAATGGAGCCATTACCGCATTGTCAACAGCGATGGCAGGAGGAGAAAATACTAGTAGGGACAGGAACAGGGGAAAGAGAAACAACTTAGAAGTAAGGAGCCTGACAAAATATGTATGCATTGTTTTGTACCACTAATAGTCATAGAAAATGGCTGAGCCGTTACCGACTCAGCCATATATTAAACTCATGTAAATATCATGAATTGGCCAAGTAAACTTTTGCAAGTCTACTGCAAAAAGGCCCCAACATAATACTTATTTTTTACATTGTGGTTTATCTACGACCAGCACGACGTAGAGCACCTGGAGAATAATCTTTATCGGTACGTTTGATATCAAAGTCGTACATTGATGACTCATTATCTAAACCAAGGGCTAGATAACGACCAGATTGCAAGTCGTAATGAGTCTCTAGAGTAGTCCAGAAAGTTGGAACCTCGTAGTAGTTAATAGAGTGGGCTTCAGACACCCGCCAGAGCTGATCACGATTATCATAGTTATCAGCAACCATGATTTGCCATGAGTCTTCATCAACGTAGAAAGTACGCTTTTTATACAAGTGGCGAGAGCCTTCACGCAACGTAGCTTCGATTACCCAAACTCGGTGTAATTCGTAGCGGAGATACTCTGGATTGACGTGTAGTGGTTGCAAAATATCTTTGTACTTAAGCTTATCGCTATGGAGAAGGTAATTATTGTAAGGGACATACACCTCTTTTTTACCAACTAGCTTCCAATCGTAACGATCTGGTGCACCATTGAACATATCGAATTGATCTGAGGTACGGAGACTATCGGAAGCGGTTCCAGGATTATCGTAAGCGACATTTGGTGCCCGACGCACCCGCCGTTGCCCGGGGTTATAAACCCATGCAGCACGTGGTTCTTGAACCTGATTAAGCGTTTCATGCACTAACAATACATTACCGGCTAAACGTGCAGGTGATTTTACGTCCTGACGAAACAACAAAATACGGTTTTTCAGCTTCTCTTCGGTCATACCTTCTTGTGAATAAATCAGGCTAAACTCATCCTCAAATTTAACCAAATTGTAATCACCACCACGGGTCATTGGTGCTTGAGCCATTTTTCGAGAAGCGAAATCACTACGGTAGCGAAGCATGTGATTCCAGAGAACTTCGATACCACTTGCTGGAATAGGGAATGGGATACCATTAACCGTACCTGTTACACCGTCACCACCATTAACCAGTTCAGCCGTTTGAGAAACCTTCTTGGTCATGTCATAGATGCGCTGTGGAGAAGAGGCACTTCGATGGGTAGGATATACATTCATCTTGAAGCCGTCATAGGTCTTCAACATTTCTTGATGACCAACGGTCAACTGATCTTTGTACTGCTCCATATTAGCAGCGGTAATTGTCACTTGAATCTTATCATCGGCATAAGGATCAGGGTGGTGCATCCCTTTTTCATATCCTGCTGGAGGTGTAGTAATGCCACCATCCCATGCGGGGATAGTACCATCAGCATTACCCGCCTGCTCAGCTCCAACTGGGGTTAGATCAGCACCTAAACGTGCTGCTTGTTCTGCCGTAATTGCAGCAAACGACTGTCCTGCAATCAACAACAAAGCAAATGTAAAAATCAATGCATGTTTCAGCATAATATTAGCTCCCTAAATAATTAGAATGAGTATTTGATATTGAAAGCGATAAAGTCACGATCATTAACTAAGTTATAACGTCCAGCACCAAAATAATCGGTGTAACTTAGATCGGCAGTCCATTGGTTCTGATAGTTAGCAGCAAGACCTAAGGTCACGGTCCTACGATCTTCGACAAAGTTACCACCAGGGCCTGGAGTAGTTCCATCGACATCATGGGCCCAAGCAATTCTTGGTGATAGGGTTACGGCGCCAATAGCATTATTAAAATCTAACTTGGCGATCATCCGGTATCCCCATGAAGTTTCATCAGCAAAGGCATCTGCTGGTTCATATTCACCAAAATGGACATCATCAGCAGTGCCTAAAATGCCATCGTCACCACTAGTAATTACTTCATTGCCACTAATTGGTGTGCCAGGACCATTGAAACGAAATTCATCCTTAGATGGCATACCATGCACATGAGTTAAACCAACCTCGCCAAGCAAGACAAATTGGTCTGCTCCGAAAGTAGGGCCAAATAATTTAGTTGCAGTCATTTGTATTTGAGTTACATCCAGCCGCCTGTAACCAGGAAGAGATATTTGCTCACCGCCATTAGCACCTAAAGCCGCAGCTGAAGTATCTATACCATCATAAGTATGAAGCTGATTATTGTCAGAATATAAAGAACTAAGGGGCCCCATTGTCGCAAACAATAGTTCAATATCATCTATCTGCAATGGAACATCCAAACGGTGGGAAACTTCTCCCTGCAATGCCACACCAGAAGTTGGCAAGACAGTATTGAAACTTATACCAAAAAGCTTAATATCCTCGGGATACTCTATGATGTATTCAGCTGTTTGTGCATATTCATTTGTAGCAAATGCGGTTGCTAAAGAGGCTCCTCCCTGCAGGACTGCATTAACAGCATTGACGGAAATATCGGTTGCTTCTTCCCCCAATATCACACTAGCAGGTGCTGGTGCGCCAGGAGCAGTATAATCTTCACCAGCTGCTATTGCTGCCACGGGGTCTCCAGTTGCAGCTAACGTTCCTGCAGATGTTGCTGCTACTCCAGCTTTAAGCAACCCAAGTGATGTCCCTGTTTTAGCGCTAATAATTGGAAGTCTACTATGGTAATTAATAAAGAAAAAACCAAATTCAGTGTCATTTAACCCTGGGGCATAAACTCGCATAGCGACGCCATATTGGCCATCATCATCTGCATAAACATTTGATCCACGAGGCACCATATTAAATCTAGCATCCCCACTGTCTGGATCGAATCCTACCAATCCAGGGTGAGCATCCCATGCAGGACTAACGCCCCACGCTGTCCCTTGATCGGAAATGGCTCCCCATCCCAGCATAATTTTATCCCCACCTTCACCAGCAAAATCGTTAGTGCTCCAATATGATCCTGGAGGGTCGATTTTTACCTTTTCCCATTCATACTGGTAGAAAGCTTCAAAAGTAATATTATCAGTAGGGCTGATAGAGGCGGTAACCATACCGACCGGAATCAAACCTTCCTTAAGTTCAGCACCTGCGACACGAAGCTTACTAACATCGAATGGATTAATCACATTAATGCCGTTTTGAATAAAAGTGCTTTCCCCCCAACTTAACACCTGAGATCCAACACGGAGCTGAGACGGCATAGATCCCAAATCAAAATCTGCAGACAGATAAGCATCGAGGAGCTCTGCATCTTTTCCGACCATATCCAAAGCCTCATCACTCAATTGAGTTCTGGCTCGACTAGCATCGTTATTTTCGAAATCGTAAAATGCTGTGCCACGAACAAAAAGACCGAACATTTTATATTGCAGCGCCATTTCACTGGTCAACTTTGCAGTATTATTAATCAAATCTCCATTATTGTAATTAAGATTGCCATCATCATAGTTAACAGAATAGGCATCACCACCATTTGCAAGGCCAATTAATTCAGAGTCTCGATCAGATACTCTCCAGGCAAGACCATACGAAAGGGTAGAATCTAAACTACCGGTTAGATCTCCTGATTCAAATTGAAAAGCAAAAGCTGGAACCGCAAAGGTAGCGGCCAAACTTAATGCCAGTAACGACAAACAAGCGTTTTTCACACTCATTCTGGTAATTTTTCGACCAGTTTCGATTTTCATGCATCCTCCAAGAAACATCAAAAGTTTAACGACAAACATCTACAGATAGGGAACACTCCGCATCTGTATTCAAATTAAGCAGCATCATTGCCATTCCATATTGATTAAAAATTGACGCAATACTAGCTCTGACTGCACTTCTAAGCAACAATAAAAAGGTGTTTTGCTTGTTATAACGTTTAACTCTTGCACACGCAGCATATTTACAAATAGCTTAATTATAAGTATTTTATTTCTCCCCCATTAAAGTCAATTTGCCTAATCGGTTATTTACAACCTTATCTAGCAAACCACTTAAAGTTTATGACAAAAGTTCAACTATAAAATTATGTTGATAAAACACATTCTTTTTTTGAACAAATCGCCATCCATGATATAGAATGGCTGCCGATAATCGATAATTACTTTATTTGAACTTATAAGGAGGCATAACCGACATGAATCACAATAAATCAGAACAGCTCTTCACCGCAGCAAAAGCCATTATACCCGGCGGTGTAAACAGCCCAGTTCGAGCATTCAAATCTGCTGGCTGCAACCCAATCTTTATTGATAAAGCTGCTGGCAGTAAAATTTATGATGTCGATGGCAATGCATATATCGACTATGTTGGTTCCTGGGGGCCAATGATCTTGGGCCATTGTCACCCTAAAGTGGTCGAAGCGATCCAGAAAACTGCTGCTAGTGGAGCATCATTTGGTGCCCCAACTGCGCTGGAGACTGAACTAGCTGAAATGGTCAATGACGCCTACCCCAACATTGAAAAAGTGCGGATGGTGTCATCGGGCACCGAAGCAACTATGAGTGCAATTCGCCTTGCTCGTGGTTATACCGGTAGGGATAAAATCCTTAAGTTTGATGGTTGCTACCACGGCCATGCCGACTCTTTGTTGGTAAAAGCTGGTAGTGGCGCTGCCACTTTTGGCGTACCAACCTCACCAGGCGTACCGGCTGACTTTGCCAAACACACCTTAACTGCAACCTACAACGATTTAACAGAAGTAAAAGCCATGGTAGCTGCTAACAAAGGTGAAATTGCCTGTATTATTCTTGAAGCAATTGCTGGCAACATGGGCTGCGTTCCACCTGCTCCTGGTTTTCTCCAAGGGTTACGTGACCTTTGTACCGCTGAAGATATCATTCTAATTATCGATGAGGTAATGACCGGCTTCCGTGTTGCCTACGGTGGTGCTCAGGAATATTACGGTGTTCGTGGTGATTTGGTTTGTCTTGGTAAAATCATCGGTGGTGGTTTACCTGTCGGTGCATTCGGTGGAAAAAGTGAAATAATGGAAAGCCTATCCCCAGAAGGTGGCATTTATCAAGCCGGAACGTTGTCTGGCAATCCGTTAGCAATGAGTGCTGGAATCACTACCTTGAAGTTACTACAAGAAGAGGGCTTTTATCAGCAGATTGAAGAGAAGAGCTCCTACCTTGAAGCTGGTTTGCAACAAGTAACTGCAGCTAGCCCTGTCGCAACTTGCTGGCAACGTGTCGGTGGCATGTTCTGTACCTATTTCCAAGAAGGACCAGTCAACAACTTTGCCGACGCCTTAAACAGTGATACGGACGCCTTTGGCAGATACTTCCGTAGTATGCTTGATCAAGGTATTAACCTTGCTCCTGCACAATTTGAAGCTGGATTTATGAGTGTTGCCCATTCAAAAGAAGATTTAGATAAAACGATTGCTGCGGTGGAAAAGGCTTTAACTGCGGTTTAAACAAATTAATACTTTTAACGGAGAGTTGGAGAGAAAGAGAGGAACGCAAAGGAAACCAAAATATTTTTTGTTTTTCTCGGCGGTCTCTCCAACTCTGCGCCTCTCCGTTAAATTTTACCGCCGCCGTAATTGATACTTCCGTACTGCGGCATTATGTTCCTTAAGAGTTCGCGAGAACTGATGCCCCCCATCTCCCCGCGCAACAAAATATAACAACTTACTTTCCGCTGGTGATACGGCAGCTTTAATTGCCGCCAATCCTGGACTAGCAATAGGCCCCGGTGGAAGTCCACGCATCATATAAGTATTATATGGCGTTTTCGTTTTTAAGTGTT
>JADGED010000133.1 GCA_016744555.1 Desulfuromonadaceae bacterium | reverse complement strand
TTCTCCTTATTATAGTGAAACCCTAAGTGGATTTGCCGATCTGAAGCAGGTTGATCGCACCATATTGGCAAAAATGCCTTTGACTCGCAAAAGTGAATTGTTGGAATTGCAGCAGAGTACACCACCTTTCGGTGGGTTGGCGATTCTGAACCCACCAACATTAAAGCGGGTTTTTGCGTCTCCGGGGCCAATTTATGAGCCAGAAACTAATCGTCAGGATTGTTGGCGCTTTGCTCGTGCTTTATATGCAGCTGGAGTTCGCTCTGGTGATTTAATCCATAACTGTTTTTCTTACCATTTCACTCCCGCTGGGGCGATGGTTGAAAGTGGAGCATTTGCTTTGGGGTGCGCTGTATTCCCGGCAGGTACAGGGCAAACAGAATTGCAGGCTCGCACTATTGCCGATTTACGCCCCGATGCTTATGTTGGTACGCCATCTTTTTTACAAATTATCCTCGAAAAAGGCGATGAACTCTCTCTTGATCTGATTTGCTTGAAAAAAGGTCTGGTGTCGGGTGAATATTTTTCACCAACTATGCGCAGTGAATTTTCCCGCCGTGGGATCGAAGTGGTGCAATGCTATGCTACTGCCGATCTTGGTGTTATCGCCTATGAATCATCAGCAGAACCGGGAATGATTCTCGACGAGGGGGTAATTGTCGAAATTGTCCGACCTGGAACCGGTGAACCAGTTCCGGCTGGTGAAGTTGGCGAGGTGGTAGTTACCTGCTTAGATAGTGACTATCCGTTGATCCGTTTCGCTACCGGAGATCTGTCAGCTATTTTGCCAGGGCAAAGTAATTGCGGCCGTACCAATCAGCGGATTAAAGGCTGGATGGGGCGCGCTGATCAATCGGCAAAAGTTAGAGGTTTGTTTGTCCATCCAAGTCAAATCGCAGCGGTAATTGATCAACATGATGAAGCGGTCAAAGCTAGATTGGTTGTTAGTCATAACGCGAAAGGGTTGGACGAAATTTGTTTGCAGGTCGAATCCACAAACACTGATGATGCCGATTTTGCTCAGACTTTGGCTGAGAGTTTCAAAGGAATCGCCAAGTTGCGTACCGAAATAGACCTTTGTCAGCCCGGTTCTCTTCCCAATGATGGTAAGGTAATTGACGATTTACGCTCGATCGATTGTTGATTTTATCTGTAAAATAAAGGATAAAGGTCTGCTACAGTAAAGTCGGCTGATAGAGAAGTTTGCTTTAATGGTTTTAAATTTAAAAAGCCTTAGCCTTTTGATTCTTTAACGCCTATCTGTAGTGAATCTATATTTCGTTAACCAATTCGGAAAACAGTAAAATTTAAAAACAATAAATAATGATTTTTGAGGAGAACTGCTATGTCTGATACCAATAAGCTCGGACTGAAAATTAAACAGCTTCGAGAAATGCGGGAAATGTCTCTTGAACAACTGGCTGAACAAAGCCAATGTCCGGTCGATCTTTTAGCGCGGATTGAAGGCGGCGAACATATCCCATCTTTGGCACCGTTAATGGCTATTGCTCGGGCACTTGGCATGCGTCTAGGGACTTTGATTGATGATGAACCGCATGAAGGTGCTCTATTGATCAAAGGTGGGCAATCTGAGGATGTGATCCGTTTTTCCGGTCAAGCATCTCACGCCGAGGGTAGTAACCTTGCTTTCCATTCACTTGGTGCCGGTAAACAAGATCGTAACATGGAGCCATTTGTTATTGATGTAGAGCCATCTACTGCCGAAGAGGCCACATTGTCAACCCACGAAGGGGAAGAGTTTATCTACGTCCTTAGTGGCCATATCGAAATTAACTATGGCAAGACGGTGTACCAACTTGATGCTGGTGATAGTCTTTATTACGATTCCATAGTTCCTCATAATGTTCATGCCACCGGCGGTACAGCCCGCATTCTTGCGGTGGTATACGCCCCACTATAAAGGGAGGAAACAACGTGCCCTATACAAAGAAGACTATTGGCGCTTATTTTGAGGATCAGGTTAAGCGAATTCCAGATAATGAGTTCATCGTTTATCCAGATCGTAATCTGCGCTGGACTTACAGTGACTTCAATAAGCGGGTTGATGATTTAGCTAAAGGCCTTTTGGCTACCGGAATTGGTAAAGGTGATAATGTCGGCATCTGGGCTACTAATGTGCCCGACTGGACTACCTTTATGTTTGCCACCGCCAAAATCGGGGCTGTGCTGGTAACCATCAATACGCAATACCGCAGTTTTGAGCTCGAATATGTAATCAAGCAAGCCGACCTGAAGGCCTTAGCCTTGATTGGCAACTTTCGTGATCACGATTATCTACAGACGATAAATGAGCTGATTCCAGAGCTCAAAACCTGCCAGCGTGGTCACCTGCGAAGTAAGAAGTTTCCCGAGTTGCGTTCGGTAATTTATATTGGCCAAGAAAAGCATCGTGGCATGTATAATTCTCGTGAGTTAATGGTGCTTGGTAACCAGTGTGGGGATGAGCGCTATAATAATATTAAGGCTTCTCTTGACTGCCACGAAGTGGTCAATATGCAGTACACCTCTGGAACCACTGGTTTCCCAAAGGGGGTAATGCTTAGCCATTACAATATTTTGAATAATGGTTACTATATTGGTGAGCGACAAAAGTTTGGTGAAGCCGATCGGTTGTGTTTGCCAGTACCGCTGTTTCACTGTTTTGGTTGTGTTCTTGGTGTTATGGCCGCATTAGGTCATGGCGCGACATTGGTTCCGCTTGAAGCATTTGATCCGGTAATGGTTTTAGCCGCAGTACAAAAAGAGAAGTGTACCGCCGTTTATGGCGTGCCAACCATGTTTATTGCCGAACTAGATCATCCTATGTTTGATATGTTTGATCTTAAGTCTCTGCGCACTGGTATTATGGCTGGTTCTCCATGCCCAGAAGAGACTATGCGTCAGGTAATAGATAAGATGCATTGTACCGATATTACCATCGCCTACGGTTTAACTGAGGCTTCACCGGTAATCACCCAAACTCGTACCGACGATTCAATCGCTCAGAGAACTGGTACCGTAGGTGCCGCATTGCCAGAGATTGAGGTTAAGTTGGTTGACCCAGATAGTGGCAAAGAAGTTGGTGTCGGCGAACGTGGTGAGCTTTGTTGCCGTGGTTACAATGTTATGACAGGTTATTACAATATGCCTGACCGTACCGCAGAAGCTATAGATGCTGATGGTTGGCTCCACTCGGGGGATCAAGCTGAAGTTGATGCTGATGGATATTATAAAATCACCGGACGGATTAAAGATGTAATTATTCGCGGCGGTGAAAATATTTACCCCCGTGAAATTGAAGAATTCCTTTATACAATGGAAGGTATTCTAGACGTTCAGATCGCCGGTATTCCAGACGAAAAATATGGTGAAGTTGTTGGTGCATTTATCATTAAAAAAGCGGACTCCGATATTACCGAAGCCGATGTTGTCGATTTTACCAGAAACCGTATCGCCCCATATAAAAAGCCGAAGCATGTATTTTTCTTAGATGCGTACCCAATGACCGCAAGCGGTAAAATACAAAAATATAAACTGCGCGAACTTGCTTGCGCTGAACTCGATATAAAAACAGCAGTTTTTGCTGAGAACGAAGAAGGAGAACAATCTTGAGCGATAAACCCTCGGTAACAGTACATGCCGATCTATGCAAAGCCTGTGGCCTGTGTATTATTCACTGCCCAAAAGGGACCCTAGTTGCTTCCGATAAAATTAACGTTTTAGGTTACCCAACAACGGTGGTGGCCAACGATGATTGTATCGGTTGCGCCAACTGCTATTTGATCTGTCCAGAGCCGGGTGCAATTACTCTGGTGAAGCCTTAAAAGACTATTGGCCACCAAGGCTCCAAGTACACCAAGAAGTTCTAAAAACCGTTAAGGGTTTTAACCCTAAAAAGGGCTTTTGATCTGGATTTCCTTGGTGCTCTTGGTGTCTTGGTGGCTAACGCTTTAGTTTGTAAACAACAGGAGAAACTGTTTTGAAAAAATTAGTAAAGGGAAACGAGGCGGTAATAATTGGTGCTTTAGTTGCCGGTTGCGATGCCTATTATGGTTACCCAATTACTCCAGCAAGTGAGATTGCTCACGCTGCGAGCGAATATTTTTTGCCGCTAGATAAAGTTTTTGTTCAGGCCGAGTGTGAAGTTGGTGCCGTTAATATGGTATTTGGTGCAGCTTCTTCTGGTCAGCGAGTTATGACCGCTAGTTCTGGCCCTGGTATCAGCTTGAAGATGGAAGGTATTTCTTACCTTGCTGGTGCACAACTACCTTGTGTAATTGTTGATGTGCAGCGAGTTGGACCCGGCCTTGGTAATATTGGTCCTGAGCAAAGTGATTATTATCAAGTTGTAAAAGGTGGTGGCCATGGCGATTACCGCAATATTGTCCTTGCACCTTCATCAGTTGAAGAGACCTACCGGATGACAATTGAAGCATTTGACCTTGCCGATAAATGGCGTACCCCGGTATTTTTACTTACCGATGCGACCTTAGGTCAGATGATGGAACCGATCGATGTTCGGGAAGAAAAAACCTTCCGTAGCGATAAGTCTTGGGCCCTCGATTCTAAACCAGAGAGTAATGACAATTTAGTTACCTCTATCTACCTCGATTTCGACGATATGGAAAAACATATCAATGGCTTGCACGAAAAATACCGGCAGATATGTGATGCCGAAGCTAAGGCCGAAGTTTATGGATCTGATGAGCCAGAAATCGTCTTGACTGGCTACGGTATCGTTGGCCGTATGTTACGTAGTGTCGTTGATGCCCTTAATGCTAAAGGGGTAGCAGCAACCTTGGTACGTCCACAAACTCTGTGGCCATTCCCAGAGAAAATTTTACAACAAACGGTTAAAGCGGATGTTCCGGTTTTATCGGTCGAACTAAGTCGTGGCCAATTTATTGAAGATGTACGTTTGTCCCTGCCGCATAATCCGGTAACTTGGTATGGCCGCGTTGGTGGTAACTTACCCGGAATAGATGAATTAGTTGAGCAGGCAGAAAAATGTCTTAAGGAGGCTTCCAATGGCTAAAGTATACGAAAAATCTCCGGCCTTTTTCGACACATTCGAACGTAAGCCGAGCATGCAAAAGACCACCCACTATTGCCCTGGTTGTGGTCACGGAACTCTGAATAAAATTATTGCCGATCAATTGACCGAACTTGGCTTGCAAGATAAGGCTATTTTTGTTGGCCCGGTTGGTTGTGGCGTATTTATTTACTACTACTTTGAAAGTGCTGCTGTTTCTGCAGCTCATGGTCGGGCCTCAGCTGTGGCTACCGGTGTCAGTCGAGCGAACCCCGATGGTGTTACTATCTCCTATCAGGGCGACGGTGACTTGGCGGCAATTGGTACCAGTAATGCGATTCATGCGGCTAACCGTGGCGAAAATATGATCGTCTTTTTTGTTAATAATAATACTTACGGCATGACCGGTGGCCAGCTCGCCCCGACTACGCTGATAGACCAAACCTCAACCACGTCTCCGACTGGCCGAACAGTTAAGAATGATGGCTACCCATTGCGGATGGCTGAAATGATGGCTGGCTTAGAAGCGCCAACATTGGTTGCTAGAGTTGGCGTGAATAGCCCACGTAATGTTCGGCAAGCAATCAAAGTGATCAAAAAAGGGTTGGAGATTCAGCGCGATAAAAAAGGTTATGTGTTTATCGAAGTCTTATCGCAGTGTCCGACCAACTGGAAAAAAGACACCAAAGAAGCTTGCGAATGGATCGATGATGTTGTCTCCAAGCAGTATCCATTTGGTGTTTTCAAGGATATGACTGACGAGCGTGATGCGGTTGAGCGGCGATGTGAGCGGGTCGAGTTCTCTGCTATAGCCAAGCAGCTGGGATTAGAAGCAGATGATAGCAGCAGTGATGCGCAAATTGATATGGACAAAGATGCCACACAGTTTAAGTTCGCTGGTTTCGGCGGTCAAGGGGTGTTGTCACTAGGAATGATGATGGCGCAACTATCAATGCAGCACAATATGGAAGTTACTTGGTTGCCATCCTATGGTCCAGAAATGCGTGGTGGCGTTGCTAACAGCTCTGTAGTTGTTAGCAAAAATACCATTGGTTCTCCAGTGGTTGAGTTGCCCGATGTTTTGGTGGCATTAAATCGTCCATCATTGGAAAAATTTGGCCCATTAGTCCCTGAAGGTGGAATGATTATTTATAATAGTTCCCTGATTGATCAAGTGCCCGCTGATCTTAAAGGTAGCGTTTTTGCGTTGCCTGCGACTGAACTCGCTACAGAAGCCGGTACGGCAAAGGCGGCAAACGTTGTAGTCCTTGGCTTTATAGCTCGTAAGGCCGCAATGTTTAAATTAGCCGACCTTGAGGCTTTCTTGACCGAAACATTCAAAAAGCCAGCTTTAGTTGAAACCAACATTAAGGCGCTTAGAGCCGGTTGGGAAGTAGCTGAGAATCTTTAAAAAGAGAATAATGTAAATCTGATGAATATTATTAGCCCCCGAGTAGTCGGGGGCTTTTTTTATACTTTTTTATTGGTGACATTTATTTATTCAGCTATTTATCCCTTGAATAGTCATGGGGCTGATTATAGAATAGTGTTTGTTTTGACCTGCCTGTTTATTTGTAGATACTGCCACGTGTTTGCTATGAAAATGGAAATGGCAGGGAAAGTTT
>JADGED010000132.1:2329-6670 GCA_016744555.1 Desulfuromonadaceae bacterium | reverse complement strand
GGGCTGACCTATGGACAGGCGCTTACGACCGAACAGCAGGCTGGTCTTACTGGTGATATGGTCTGGATGGTGGAAACCACGGTGAATGGTCAACAGGTGCTGGCCCCAGTGGTATATTTGTCCGCTAGCACTCGTAAGATGTTTGAAATGGGCAGCGGCATTATTAGTGCTGACACTCTCAACATGGACGTGGGCGCACTCCTTAACAAGGACGGTGGCGTAATCTCTGCTCAAAAAATGGACATTGTTACCAGAGGCGATATTACCAACGTCGGAAGTACTATCAAGGGTGGCGATGTCAGTCTGACCAGCACGGAGGGGAGTATTATCAATAAGACCGAAGTGGTCGATAGTAACGCTAAATATGGAGTTAGGGAGCAGGTTGCCGGTCCGACGGCGGTCATCCAGTCCACCGGCACCCTCAATGTAGACGCTGGCAAGGATATCACTAATCTTGGAGCGCAAATGGACGCCGGCGGAGATGCTAACCTTAGCGCAAACAGAGATGTGGTTTTCGACACCGTAACTCTGCGTAAAAGTAGCGGAACTGGGTCCGTCAGTCAGGGGTTCTTGAAAAGTACCTCAACGAGCACTAGGGTTACAACCACCACTCAGGTAAAAAGCGGACTAACTAGCGGCGGTAATGTAAGTGTCAAATCCAAGGGTGACATTACTCTAGCCGGAACAGACGTTACTGCTAAGGGCAAAGCCGATCTGGATGCTGACGGCGACCTTAATATTATTGACCGTGCAAACACGACCGAAACGTATACAGGAACCAAGACCGAAGGTTTAGGCGTGGGTGGTGGCCTATGGGGCAGTGAGTTGACGAGAACCGAGAGCTACCAAAGTACAAGCGTGGGCTCAACAATCACTTCTGGGACAGACGTTAATCTAGCCGCGGGGAAAACTGTCACAGTCCAGGGTTCCGACGTGAAGGCCGCAGACAATATCGATATTGTTGCCACCGACGTGAAAGTTCTCGCGGGTAAAAATGTTGACCGAACCACGACCACCAAAGATGCCATATCCATCTTCTCGTTTTCTGGTGGTGAGGGGCATTCGTACAAAGCTGAAGCCAATGCGGAGACCGGTGCCGAAGCTCACGCTAATGCCGGGCAGGCCAACGCCAATGCTGCTGCCGGAGCCAACGCCAATGCCCAAGCTGGGTACAACACCAAAGACGGTGGTAGTTCTGACTCTGCTGCGGGAGCGGCTGCTGCTGCCAGTGGTGAATCTGCGGGTTCCAGTTCTGGACTTAACGCTGGTGCTAATGCCAGCGCAGCAGTCGGCGCCACGGCTGGTGGTACCAGCGATATTGGTGGCTTAGATCTCCAAAAGAATACAACAACTACAACTACAGACGAAAAGACAACGGCCGTTGGTGCTACGTTGACTGCGGGCAAGGGCCTTACTATAAGGTCCAAGAAAGATATAACCATTCAGGGTGCAAAGGTCGATGCCCAGGGAGATGTAGATCTTTCGGGTGAAAACGTAAATATCCTCGCCGCAGAAGACAAGCATACGACCTCTTCTGAGACCAAGGTCAACAGGTTTGGATTGTACCTCGATACCACTAACAAGGCAGGTGTTGAGAGTAGCGCCAAGGTGGGCGCTGGTGCAGGGACTAGCGGAGCAAATGGGGAGGTTGGCGCAGATGCCAAGGGCAGTATCTCCTCAACGACAAACTTAAACGTCCTGCGTTTTGACGCAACTAAAAAGGAAACTGTTGACACCACCAGTCAGGGGACTAGCCTGTCTGCCGGTGGCAATCTGAGTATCAACAGCGGTAACAAGCTCAAGGTACAGGGCTCTGATGTCAGTGGCGATCAAGGAGTTAATATCCAGGCCAAGGATATGGAAATCCTAGCCGCAAAAGACACTCACACCAGTAGCACTACGAATTCGAAGTTCACCGCTGGTGTGTATCTGGATGCTGATGTTGAGGCTAATGCTGGAGCCGGAGCCAATGCTAAGACTGGGAATGGCGCCAGTGCCGGGGCGAATGCTGAGGCCGGCGTTAGTGGCTCTTACGCCACTGGTTACCAAGGCAAGCATTCAACTAGCACAGAGAGTGAAGGTTCTAGCACCGCGCGAGTATCTACGATTACCTCTAAGAACGGTTCTATTACTCGTACGGCTACAAACAGTATCAAAGATGTTGGAACGGAAATATCCGCCGCTGGAGACTTTAGCCAGAAAGCCAAGACATTCACTAGTGAAGCTGCTGAGAATACTAAAACCAGCAGTCACTTCGAGATGACCAATTCAGCTAAAGTTGGCGTTTATAGCGGAGCTGATGCTAATGCTGGGGCCGCAGCTGATACCACCGGTGAGGCTAATGCGGAAGCAAAGGCTAAGGTTGTCGCTGGTGCCAGAGGCTCCTACTCAGGAGAGATGAGCACTGGGACCGAGTCATCGAGTCAGGCGGTGGTCTCATCGATCAAGGCTGGCGGCAAGGTGAAGAGTATCACATCGGACAAGACCAGCATGGAAGGGACGCAGATTTACGCGGATAAAGGAGTTGAGCTTGAAGCTAAATCCTTAGACTATTCCGCCGCTAAGGACACGACCTCCAAGTCTTCTACGGGGGGCTCAGTCGATTTGTCTGCCAACGTCGGTGTGGGAGCGAGTGCCACTACAGCTGTTGCGGTGGATGTCAACATCGCCGGAGAGTTTAAAGGGACAACCGGGAGTGAAAAATCATCCAAGGCTGTTGCCGGAGGGATTGCATCTGGCGGTGATATTAGTATCAAGACTAAGGATGACACCCGTTTGGAAGGAACTTCTCTCACTTCTGCAGGGGATACTAACGTGGCTGCAGGCGGCAACCTTGTTTTCGATGCAGCGCGAGACACTGCTAGCTCGAGCGAACAAGAAATAAATGCCAGTGCCAGTCTGACTACGACCAAGGGGAAAAACATGCTTGGTGTTGGTGCGAAAGCTGCGGGAAGTTATGCAGCAAAGTCAGCTACTAGTAGTGATGCCACTGCTGGAGAGATCACCACCGGCGGTAAATTAAACCTATCCGCTGGGAAAAAAGCTAGCTTTGAGGGGACAAAAATTGATGCTGGGGGGGATGCCACTATTAGTGGTAAGGAGGGTGTCGCTATGAATGCTGCAAAGAGTACTTCCAGCGAAAAGTCAATGGCGGTTGGTGGTAGTGTGAATCTATCCGGTAGCAAAAGTAGTAAAGATAATGAGACAACGAAGGAACGTACAGTTGGAGGATCACTTGATGTTGAGCTCGCCAATGCGAATAAATCCGATGCAGTAGGTGGACAGGTTAAATCTGGTGGCGATCTAATGATATCCAGCGGTAAAGATGTGACAATGGAGGGGACAGAGTTATCTGCAGGTAACAAAGCAAGTATAGTTGCCGGTGGTGCAGTGAATCTTAAGGCCGCAGAAAGTAGCTCTTCGAGCCAGGGTTTCGGTCTCAATCTTTCTGGAGAGGCAACAAGCAAGACGACAACAAAGACCGCAGGAACTCCAACTGATGGGGCAAATACTCCGGACACGACAGCCGGAGCAGATACAGGTAACTCGAAGAACCCCGGCACCGGAGGTACCCAAGGCTCCGATGGTAGCAAGAAAAGTGATAAAGATCTCTCTACCTGGCAGGACAAGCAGGCAGCTTTGTTGCAGGAGATGAAGGAAAAAAAGAGCTCTGGGACAAATGACAGTAAGAGCAAAACCGATGACAGTGTGACGGGATCAACCGGAACCACTAAGGATAAAGATACCGACCCAACGAAGGAAAGCGAGAAAAAAGGGGCGTTTGGCGTTCAAGTTCAGCTCGATAATGCTTCAACTAAAAAGGGTGTTAGCATTAAATCTGGGACTGGCGGTGTCGTTATTTCTGCCGGTGGCGGTGATGTGAATATGGAGGGTACCAAGGTCGAAACCAGCGGTGATGCAAATATATCCGCTAAAAAAAATGTAAACATGACCGCAGCAAAAAGCACTGAATCAAGCTTTGGTCTGTCGTTAGGCGGTGAAGCGGAGATGAAAACTAAAACGCCGACTAGCTCAACAGAAAAACCCGCATCTGAATCGGACGGAAAGTCTAAGGTCCAGACCACTGAAAAGGGCAAAGAGAATGAGAAACCTTCCGGTGATTCTGAAGAAGATAAGGATCCCAATACGGGATTCACACAGGGCAATATTGACTTACATGTCGACATCGGGGTTACCGAAAACCAACAATCTGAGATCACCACTGGAGGGAAACTCAATATTACTTCAGGCGGTAAAACCTCACTGACCGATACAAAAGTAAAGGCAACCGGCGGTGGTGATATAAATGCCGGAGGTGGTGCGGATCGTAAGGCATTATAA
>JADGED010000132.1:0-2319 GCA_016744555.1 Desulfuromonadaceae bacterium | reverse complement strand
AATGAATGATTGAACGTAGGTGGAGAGGGACAGGCCGCTATTTAGACTAAAAAGGTAGCCTGTCCCAAAAAGGTAGTTGGTTAGTTAAGGGTTGCCCATGCTTTTTACCCAGCATCCTTGCAGGTGTCAATTTGATTTATTATGTCAGCAGTTAGCAAACTGACAGTCATATTGATATTTTGTACGTCAGCATCTGGTTCACAGATGATTATCAATGATGCATGACAGCAGAGTTTTTTAACCAGTAATAGCGCTTCGTCGTACTGGATTTCAAACATATTTACATCGAGATTAACCCTTTGATTCAGCTTGAAAATTCGTTGCAGAATATTGCCGATTCGCTGCTGGTCTTTGTGCTTAAATATTTCCGGTAAATTGGTTGCAACTACACCATCATTACAGGTGTAAACAGATGATCCCATAACCCCCGGTGTCGTTTTAATTTCATCCAGAATTTTCTGCATAATTTCCTCTTTTAAATTATAACTTGATCAATTAGGGGTGCAAGCTCGTCTATGATCGTGGTGGGCGCGACGTGGGCATCCAGACAAATTCCAACGATGATCTGATCGCCAAGTATGGTGAGAATTCGTTCTCCGTCAGACTGCTCCATAATCAAGTGGTATGGACCGGTGAAGCCTAGGTGTGGTTTTAGTTGTTCTGCTGTTATGACTATATAGGCAATGTAGTCACCGAGCCTTATGTTTTGGTTATTGCCACGGTAAGCGACGTTTCCTTCGTGGGAAACCACCACCAATTGTTTAACACCGGTCAGTTTTTCGGTCGTTTGGGTAAATTGCTGCATGGAAAGCATCTGAGATCCTTTATCATCAAGCTTAATTGCTGCTATTAGGTTAAATGATAACCATTTGATAGTGCCCGTAAGACATTAATATAACAGATTCATTCCGGTTTTGTTGAATTTAGGCAGAAAAGTTTCTAGACAAGTCAAATTTGCCGGTTAGACTTCTGTATATATGAATGTCACGTGATTGAAATGGTTACTGTGGGAAAATAATCTTATGCGGAGGTTGAGGATGAAAGTGGCACAAGTAAAAGCTATTGCTAAGGAGCAAGGTGTCGTAGTTGGACGATTGCGTAAAGCCGAATTGATTCAAGCTATTCAACGTAGTGAAAACAACAATCCTTGTTACAATACTGGCGAAGCAGAACATTGTGGTCAGGCCGAATGCCGCTGGATCGCAGATTGTAAGTAATTGGTTGTTTGTTGTTTGAACCTGAGCATGCCGTTCGTTTTTGCTGGCATGTTCAGGCCAACTTATTTTTGTTTGCGCCTAAATAGATCGGTCTTAGAACTGGAAACCCGGTCGAGAAACAGAAAACCATCAAGGTGATCCAGTTCGTGCTGTATCGCAATAGCTTCGAAGCCTTCGGCACGGATCACTTGGTGTTGCTGATTTTGATCGGTATATTGCAGCACAATTGATTCCGCCCTAGAAACATTACCTGTGTATTCTGGCACCGACATACACCCTTCACGTACAATTTGGCTTCCTTCGGTTTCGATTATCTCGGGGTTAATCATTTGGATTAGTCCATGATTGTCCTGCTTTTTCCCCAGTTTACTTTTCGAAACGTCAACCACTGCCGCCCGACGAACATCACCTATTTGCGGAGCTGCAATCCCAACTGAGTGACCGGCATCTACCATTGTATCCACCAGATCCTGCAGTAGTTGTTTGGCTGAATCATCAACCTCTTCAATGGCGGTGCACACCTCTTTTAATCTAGTGTCTGGATAGACAAGTACTTCTTTAACGGCCATTTTAATTACAACTCCATGACAACCAGTGAGCGGACAGAAATATCGACTTGCAGCTTTTTCTTTAGCTCATCAGTCCAACTTTCTACCTCTTCAATTTCGACCCCTTCAGGAAGCATCGCTTCGAGTAACATTACATATACCGGTTTCTCTGCAGCACCAACCAGCTTTGTATTGAGGTCGGTAATATTTATATTGCGATCACCAAGCTCTTTCGCTACTTGAAACACAATCCCCGGCTTGTCGGCACCATAAACCGAAATCATGCATAGATTCCCTTCTAGTACCGGACGAATTTCTCCCCCAGGCTTCAAGGTGCGGATATATACTGAAAGACTATTTTCTTCTAGTGGCTTGAAGGTATCACTAAATTCTTCCTTAGTTGTAATGTTGGGATTGGAGATGATTAAAATCATCGAAAATTGCCCACCGAGAATCGAGCAACTGGAATCAGCAATATTAAAACCACCTTGAAAAAGAATTTCAGTCACTCGCGAAACGATGCCGGGGTGGTCACGGCCGATAATAGTTAGAGC
>JADGED010000131.1 GCA_016744555.1 Desulfuromonadaceae bacterium | reverse complement strand
ATACTATGGAGAACAACAAATGCAAATTCGTAACTTACTTATCCTCCTATGCAGTGTCCTGCTTCTCAGCGGCTGTGGTTATAATAAAATCCAGAAAAATGAAGAGGTAGTTTTTGCTGCATGGGGTGATGTAGAAGCAACTTATCAACGCCGTGCAGATTTAATTCCTAATCTAGTTTCAACAGTAAAAGGCTACGCTGCCCATGAAAAAGAGACCTTTACTGCAGTAACTAATGCCCGTGCCAAGGTTGGTCAAACTAACCTATCCATAGACAAGCTCGGCAATGCCGCAGCAATGCAGCAATTTCAAAAAGCTCAAGGGACCCTTTCGGGAGCATTATCTCGTTTATTAGTTGTAGCAGAGCGCTATCCTGATTTAAAAGCCAGCGCCAACTTTCGGGATTTACAACATCAACTTGAGGGTACCGAAAACCGCATCAATGTTGCTCGCCAACGCTACAACGAATCTGTACGCATTTTTAACACTTCGATTCGGACGTTTCCGAACAGCATGACTAATAATTTTCTTCTCCACCTAGAGCGCAAAGAGGCATTTAAGGCTGATGCCGGTGCTGAAGCAGCGCCAAAGGTTACATTTTAATGCGCTATTTAATTGGCTCACTATTAATCCTTTTACTTTTCTGCACTAATGCAGCCGCACTTGGCATCCCGAAAGCTAATGGCTATGTCAATGACAATGCGGGCTTGCTTTCATCTGGAGTAGAGCTAAAGCTGGAACAATTTCTCCGTAGCTTTGAAGCCAGTGATTCTACTCAGATAACCCTACTGACAATTGCCACCCTAGATGGTGAAGCGTTGGAAGATTACTCCTTACGAGTATTCGACACCTGGAAAATTGGTCAACAAGGTAAAGATAATGGAGCCCTGCTATTAGTTGCAAAAGCAGAACGTAAAGTTAGGATCGAAGTGGGTTATGGGCTCGAAGGACGCTTAACTGATCTCCTTGCTGGGCGCATAATCGATAATGAAGTCACCCCTAAATTCAAACAAGGTGATTTTGATGGTGGTATCGTTGCCGGGGTAGTTGGCATTGCCGAAGCGGTTCGAGGCGAGTATACCGGCACTGGAAAGACCAACGGCAAAAAAAAGAAGCGCAGCTCTTTTGGAAGCATCTTTTTTCTACTCTTTTTCATCCTACCATTAATTGGTCGACTCGGCGGCGGACGGCGCGGCCATTCTCGTCGTAGCGGCATCTTTTTTGGCGGCCCATTTATGGGCGGTGGTGGCTTCGGTGGCGGAGGTGGCGGTGGCTTTTCTGGCGGCGGTGGCTTCGGTGGCGGTGGCGGCGCTTCTGGTGGCTGGTAAAACTGAAAATCCTTACCTCAGAGGCACTGAGAGACAGAGAAAACATCTCTTCTCCCCGAGGGAGAAGGTGCCCACAGGGCGGATGAGGGGGTTGTTAACTACAAGCAATTGAATTACCCCTCACCCGACGCTTCGCGCCACCCTCTCCCCGAGGGAGAGGGAATGAACAACAAAACAGGATTAACAATGAAATCAGCTAAAGAGTTCTTCACCCACGAAGAACAAAATAAAATCGAATTAGCAGTAAAAGCAGCTGAACAAAAAACCAGCGGCGAAATTGTCCCTATGGTTGTAGATGACTCTTATGACTATCCTCGAGCAGAGCTTTTTGGCAGCGGAGTTTTAGCCCTTGCAGTTGCCTCTATCTGTAGCTGGGGCTTTGGGGGGGAATCTATCTGGGTATTTTTGCCAATTTTTCTAGCCGGATTTTTCATATTTAAGTTTGCAATTAGACGTATGCCAAACTTCAAGCGCAAATTGATCCACCCAGATGAACTGACTGCTGAAGTTAAAGAGAAAGCCTTGGTAAGCTTTCTAGAGCAAGGGGTGCATGAAACTCGTGATCGCACCGGTATTTTGATTTTAATTTCTTTATTTGAACATCGGGTCCAGGTACTCGCAGACAGTGGTATTAATGCTAAAGTTCCTGAGCATACTTGGGAAGAAATTGTTGAAATGATCGTTGCCGGGCTTAAATCTGACACTGCTGCTGAAGCTACATGTAAAGCGATTGAACGCTGTGGCGAACTGTTGCAAGAGCATTTCCCGTGCAAACATGATGATACCGACGAATTGCCGAATTTAATTGTAGAAGATTAAGCAATTAGCAATGACTTTTAGTCGATCATTATGACTGGTTGGAAAAAATCGCGGTTTCGATTCTCCGAAGCCGCTTTACGCTGCAGCAGCGTATAAATTTTTGTCGCTCTCAGCTCTAGATCAAGCTGTTGCAAGGCAAGTTGCTTCGCTTTAGGCTCGACTCCGTAGTGACGCTTAAGCGTGGCATAGATGCGGGAAAAGTTTTGGATAAGAGGCAAACTTATCTGCTTGCGCCGGTCGGATAAAAACTCTCTCCCCTTCCCACTTGTTGCTAGCAAATGTAAATACTGCGGTCCAGCCGAAAACAATTGTGGAATTACTTGTTTGTCAAAACGCAACAGTAGGGAAACCAACAAACGCTGAATCCGGGTTCGTGTTAATTGTTTTGACTTAATACCAACCAACAATTGCTCCAAAGATTCTGCCGTTTCCGCAACTTTTATTAATCGATTATCGATCCCATTTTCTACCAACCAACAACTATCCAGACTATCACTAGAGCCAAATATCTGCGCCATTAGCAAACGAAAATAATTTTCTTCTACTGCGGTTGCACCGGTTGCAATCAAGTCATCCAATATACTTTTAACCGTTTCGGGCAATAGCCCACAAACAGGTTCATCTACAGCTAGTCGCCCACGAATTCCAGTTGCGCTGGCAATACCATCTGCACCGACAGTTTCATCATGATACCCGGCACCAATCCGCTGTATCGTAGCTGGTTGTATAGTACTATCTAACTGGCGTATGGCCTTAAGGTATTCAATCCCAAGAATATTATTAGGCTTCACCACCATTGCCGGATCAATTTCTGCAGGTAAAAGTTTAGCCAAGAGCTCACCCCTTGCTTGCGGGTAATTCACCCCTTGACGCAATAACGTTGCCGCTTCATTAGCCAAGCTAGTTTCGTGCTCATAAAAAAAGTCTGCACATTGCTGCAACGGTGACAACATACCAGATTCACTACCAAAGCAGAGACTATCTACACCTAGAGCACTTAAAGCCTGCACTGCCCCACGAGCAAAATCGGGGGCACTACTTGCAGCCCATGGTAACGGTAATTCGACCACTATATCAACACCAGCAGCCAGCGCCATTTCAGCTCGTGCCCATTTATCTACCAACGCCGGTTCACCACGCTGGAGGAAATGACCACTCATTACCGCTACGGACACGTCGGCACTACAAACACGCAAACTTTCGTGTAGGTGATGTAAATGGCCGTTGTGAAACGGGTTATATTCGGTAATTAATCCAACTGCTTGCATTCTTTCACCACTGAGTCTCTGAGACACAGAGAACACCTATTTAAATAATTTAGACGGCAAATACCATCCTTCAATGTTGCTTCATAAAAATTGAGAATCAAACCAACTTTAGCAGGCAATAGGTTCAAACATGTAAGAATTTGACCCTTATCTCCTGTAATGTTTTTCCTGGTTACCTACTTTGCTCCAGTTGTTTCGATATCAAAATCAATATTAGCCACCAAGGCACCAAGAAAAACTTAAATTCTTTTCTTGGGTTTAAAACCAAAGGCAAAATAAGGTCTTGATTTGTGCCCTACTTGGCGAGCTTGGCGTCTTGGTGGCTATTAAAGTCTTTTAAACAAGTTTAAGCTCAACTATAACTTGCTTCGCACCAAAAGATTTAAACGATAGCGACAATCTACCATTATTCCTTTATATTCCAATGGCAGCGACCGTTATGGTTAAGCCTTACAGCACCACAGGAATCTGTTCCCCAATTATATTTTCCTGCTCATTTACCACAGTCTTGTATGCCATAGGTTCTACCCCTGCGGCGACAACTTCACGCAGTAGTCGACCATATTCTGGGTCAATATCATCGGCAGGGCTAAACTTTGTCGCCTCTGCCCGCTGAATTAAAAAAAAGATTATCGCGCGGTAGCCTTGCTCTTTGGCACTGCGTAGTTCACGTAAGTGTTTCTGTCCACGGGTAGTTACAGCATCAGGAAAACAGGCAGTGGTCTCATCTCGGCATAAGGTAACATTTTTAACTTCAAGCAACACCTTGTCGTCTTCATTATGCAGATAAAAATCGATCCTACTGTCGCCAAATTTATATTCTGGCTGAACATTATATCCTTCGAGGGAAGCTATGTTATCATTTCGTAGTGCTTCCTCGACAATCCGGTTAGTTCTTTGTGTATGTGTATCCACCCAATGGGGGCCAACCTTAATTAGCTCTAGGGTATATTTCAGCTTACGTTTGGGATCATCAGACCTAGAGATTAGGACGTGGTAGCCAGCAACAGCGCACTGCTTCATGCTGCCAGTATTAGGAGTATGAGCGGTAACTACGCTTCCATCTACTAGTTCTATATCAGCTAAAAAGCGCTTATAACGACGTAACAATTTACCTGCAATCAATGGTGCTGGCAATTTCATGTTATCTCCATAAATAGTCTCTTCTTACTAAAATTGTCATCCGTAGCGACATTTCTTGCTTCAAGCGTCTATCATCGTATAGATTATTAAAGTTGTTACATTGCTTATCATATTTCAACCCCAGCAACTTTACTACAGATTGATTATAATCTCATTTTGATTATCAATTCCGACTAGAGGAGATGCACCCTATGTCCGACAATTTAATTACTCGAACTGCTTCAGCATATACATATCCCTTATTAATCAAAAACTTACTGCAATCTCCAGTGGTTAACGATCCATTGCAAGAGATTGTCTATCGCGATCTGGCACGGTTCAATTACGCAGAATTCAGGCAGAGAGTTGGCAAACTTGCAAATGCGTTGACCGCAATGGGGGTAAAGGCTGGGGACACTGTTGCGGTAATGGACTGGGATAGTCATCGCTATCTGGAATGTTATTATGCCATACCGATGTTGGGCGCAGTTTTACATACGGTTAATATCAAACTATCACCAGAGCAAATTCTTTACACTATCGACCATGCCGAAGATGACTATATGCTGGTCCATGAAGAGTTTCTGCCGCTATTAGAGCAAATCAAGGGGAGAATTGACACGGTTAAAGAATATATTCTGTTGCAAGACGGGCAACAGAAAACCGAAACCACCCTTACCTTTGCTGGTGAATACGAAGCCCTTTTGGCCGGAAACGACTACCACTACGACTTTCCCGATTTCGATGAGAATACTCGAGCAACAACCTTTTATACCACTGGCACTACCGGTATGCCCAAAGGGGTCTATTTTAGCCATAGACAACTAGTACTTCACACCTTAAGTGCAATGGCCGCACTTGGCTCCGTTGCCGAACAAGGTCGATTGCATCAACAAGATACTTATATGCCCATTACTCCAATGTTCCACGTCCACGCTTGGGGTGTTCCGTACATTGCTACGTCACTAGGATTAAAACAGGTCTACCCAGGAAAATATACTCCAGAGATGTTGCTAAGGCTTATCGATAACGAAAAAGTCACCTACTCACATTGCGTCCCTACCATATTGCACCTGTTGATGAACCATCCATTGTTCAATGAAATTGATCTTAGCAACTGGAAGGTACTTATTGGCGGCGCAGCGTTACCAAAAGCCATGTGTAAAGCTGCACTAGCCAAAGGGATCGATATTTGTTCTGGCTATGGCCTATCTGAAACATGTCCAATTTTAACCATTGCCCACGTTACTGAATCAGACTTAACTGATGAAGAAGATCTTGAAGTCAGATGTAAAACCGGCCGACCATTCCCCCTTGTTGACATCAGAATTGTTGATGAAAACATGGAGCAAGTTCCAGTAGATGGTGAAAGTGTTGGCGAAATTGTGGTCCGATCACCATGGCTGACCCAAGGCTACCTAAAAGATCACCGCAATTCAGAAAACCTTTGGCGTGGTGGCTATTTACATACCGGCGATGTAGCGCATAAAGATAAAAACAATTACATCAAAATCACCGACCGCATTAAAGATGTAATAAAAATTGGTGGAGAATGGATATCATCACTAGAGGTTGAAGATTTACTGATGGCATATCAAGGGATCACAGAGGTTGCCGTGATCGGATTGCCAGACCCCAAATGGGGAGAAAAACCGTTAGCGCTAATAGTCAAACAACCTGACACTGAAATAAGTTCGAAAGAGCTGTCCCGCTACATTCACGAGTTCATCGACAAAGGCTTTATTTCCAAACAAATAGTGCTGCTTAAATTTAAATTTGTCGATGCAATTGATAAAACCAGCGTCGGAAAAATCAATAAAAAATTGTTACGAGAAAAATATCAAGATTAAACAGAGGTTCAAGGTTCAAGGTTCAAGGTTCAAGGTTCAAGGTTCAAGGTCAAAACCTACTCAGCAGCATGGGTTTTGACCTGACTTTTGAACTGTTCGACATTAGAAGCATACGTGCTTCGTTAGTCGACGAACGTACTCAATCAGCTTGGCAAAAATTCATCCACCTTACGGCCGCAACACGCCAAGAGAGTTTCAACGCAGACAAAAGCTTTTCCAAAATTGCTAACATTGAAAAAAGGCAGAGACTCTGGCGACAGAAATAAAAAGAGTTTCTTTTGTTTCGTTTTCTTTACGCTTAAAGAAAATGAAAGCGGCTGTCGGTCCGTGAACCGACGGTCTTGCCTGCTTTCTGTCGTAGATTCATTCTACTACAATCAATCCTTTAATAC